>NZ_JAPHPY010000028.1:0-73647 GCF_026241575.1 Vibrio sp. Sgm 5 | reverse complement strand
GATCGCACACACGTGAAAGAGTTCAAAAAAAATCCCCAAACTACAAGCTTGGGGATTTGTGTATAAGAGACAGGCAACGATGCAGGCTTTTGGTTTATTTGATGGCAGTGCAGAAGCTAACGTCTGCATGATGCGTTTGTGGGTCGAAGCTGTGGTAAAGCTCAAAGCAAGGACGATCGTCGTTCTCAATGCCGGATTCAATTACCTTGCTCATGACATCATCCCACGCTTTTGAGTATTGGCTCGGATCAGTAATGTGTTGGCGCATCACCGCATATTGACCGCCGGGGAAGTCTTGCAGCTCAATGCCTTTCGGAACTTCGGTGTCCTCTGGCACCATCAAGCAGATATCAGTGCGACACTTCTCATCTGGCGTGATTTCTGGGTTGTCATGGTAGATGAAGATGCAGGTATTGCCTGCCAAACCTTTCATTCCTGCCCATTGATACAAGCGACCTGATGGCTCCTCATAGCCTTGGCCGTAAGGGCCGTTTACGCGAATGTAAGCCAGTTTTTCTTTTTCAAAGTTTTGCGTTTCCATTGTCATGCTCCATTTGGTGAGTTCAGAGCCAGTATATGAATCGCTTGGTGTTACTTCGTTTCCATTCTTGCGCAACGTGTGTCCAATCTTGCTGTTTCGTGCTAATTCAGAAAACTGTTGGTAGTTTTCGCAGTCACGAAAGGCCGTAGGTGTAACGCCATAATGTTGTTTGAAGGCTTTGGCTAAGCTCTGTGAGCTAGAAAATCCGTACTCTAGGGCAATGTTCAATACCGGTTGCTTGGATTTGAACAAGTCATCGGCGGCGGCTTCTAGACGTAAACGTCGAATGAAATCGGCCAATGTCTCGCCTTGCACGGCTTTGAAAGTGCGATGAAAGTGATAAGGGGAAAGGTTCGCCAGCGCGGCCACTTCTGGCAGGTTGAGTGGTTCATTAAAGTGTTGTTCTAAAAAGCGAATCACAGGAACCAGTCGTTGGTGGTAGTCGACGCGCATCGGGGGATTTCCTTGTTCTGTTCAGCTTGTATTCTCTGCTCAAAGCCTACCGCAATCCAACAAGCTTGCAAGGGAGCAGGGTGAGAAATGCGTGGCGAGATGAGCGTCAATCAGTCACACTCAACGAGCAGATGTTTAAGCAAAAACGTTGCGCTCATTATCTTTACTAACCACTAGGACAATCATGATAGCTTGGAAACAGTCTCTGCCAGAGTACGAATGGCTCATTCATCAAGTTTGGTACTTGGAAGTGCCAGAGGGTGAAGTCATTGACCCCAAGCCGCACCTTATTCCAAACCCGCGTGCTCATTTACTCTTTACGCCACCAGAGCAAGGCTACAGTTACGACACGGGGGACATTAAGCTTGCTGGCAAAGGCTGCCACTTATTAACGGCTAACGAACATTTGCTGTTGTTGGAAGATAGGGCACCCATCAAGCGTATTGGTATCACCTTTCGTCCAGAGGGTTTGTATGCCATTGAGTCACGGTTTAGTGATGCATCCCAAGTTGCAGCAATTAACCAATGCGAATGGTTTGATTGGCTCAACACGGCGTTTGATGAGCGCTTTCAACAAGGTCTATGGCAGTTAGAGTTGCAGGATTCACCGCAATGTTTGCTGGACTATATCAAGCGACATTTAGATGCGTTAGATATCGAACCTTGCCGTATCAAACCGTTTTTGGCATCGCAAAAAGCGGTGTCCGTGATGGATGCTCAGGCGCTACGCTCACCTGAGTTAGCGATGGATATTGATGAGATAGCCAAACAGTGCGCCTGTTCTCGCAGAACGCTTGAGCGCAGTTTCAAACAAGTGGTGGGGTTGAGCGTTAAGCAGTATCAACAAATGGCGCGTCTGGAGCAGATGATTTTGACTCTCTACAAGCAACAAGAAGCGATTGATTGGGCGAGTTTCTCACAACAATTTGGTTTCAGTGACCAATCGCATTTGATTCGTACCCTCAAACAGCAGCTAAGAAAAACGCCGAGCAAATATTTGAAAAAGCGTGACTTAACCATCGATATCTATGGCGATTTTGAGTCGTAATACATTGCTAATCAGCCCGAAAGTTGTCGCAAAAATCCAATTTTTCTCTTATTCGCTGGGCTACTATTTTCAGCAGATAACGAGGTAACACATGTCATATCAAAAACTAAAACAAGGCGAAGCTATCCCATTTAACGAATCGTTGACTATTCAGCTGATTCAAGGCTCTGATCTACAAGATATTATCGAGATGTTGAACGACGATAAGGTCAATCAATATCTGTTCTTCGCTCCTGCTGACAACAGTCTGTATGAAGGCTTCTTTGGCCCTATTATTGAAAATACGGCACAAGCGATCAAAGACGGTGTTTGGCCAGATAGTCCAACGTTCGTGATTCGCGACCAACAAGGTCAGTACATGGGAATGTGTGCAGTGACCGCAGTGATGTTCTTAACTGGCAACTACGAAGTGGGTTATCAGTTACCTACTTGCGTATGGGGCAAAGGCGTTGCGACTCGCGCTTGCCAAATGATGACCGAGATTGGATTTACTGAGCTAAACGCTCATAAAGTCAGTGCCGATTGCTACGCTTCTAATGCTGGCTCTTACAAGACGTTAGAGAAAAATGGTTTTACTCAAGAAGGCCGTCAGAAAGACTACTACAAACGAGAGCAAGGCTTTGACGACAAGCTTTACTACGGTATGACCGCAGAACAATTCGCGTCTTTAAATCGCTAATAATTAGCGAACAAAAAAGGCCGTTAACTCACATGCTCGGGTTAACGGCCTTTTCTATATTCAGCGCTAATGGCTAAGACTTAGTTGCCTTGGTTTTGGCTTTGAAGCTTCTCTTTTGCTTCTTCAACCTTTGAGAAATCCAATCCCAACTCGTCTACGGCTTCTTTGATTAGCGCAGGGTTTTGCATCACTTGCGCCATCAGCATTTGTAACTTGTCTTGTGGCAAACCTAGTTGGCTGATTGTTGCCATTGCCGCTAGAGGGTTTTGCGTCAGAGTCTGAAAAATCTCGTTGATTTGCTCATCGCTGATGTTGTTCTCTTTTAGCAGCGCAATAATCGGGTTCATCGTATTTCCTTTTAATCACAGAATGTAATAGAACCCGAGTTTATCATTTGGCTTTGCTTGGTTGAACTAGCAACTGCGCTTGTTGTTCGATGTTTGATGCCATGGTTCTGCGACGATAAATCAGCAGCATGCTCAAACTGATCACGGCAGTGAGTGCTTCTGCAAATACGATGCTTGCCCAAATACCGTCTTGTGGGAACAATTTAGGCAGTATCAGTACGCCCAGTGCGACAAACACAAATCCACGGCTCAATGAAATCAGTGTGGCTTGTTTTGGTTTTGCAATCGCCTGGAACAAGTTCGCAATCACCATGTTAAAGCCCATCAAAGGCACACCAAGAAAGAAGAAACTGACGGCAGTTGAAGCCAATGTGATGAGACCATCATTGCTGCCAAGGTACGCCGCGGCGATGTTTGGAGCGAACAGCCAAACTATAATCAAAAACACGCTTCCACTACCAATTGCGGCTTTTAATCCCAGTTTTAAGATGTCATCGATACGCTCAGGGCGTGCAGCGCCGTGGTTAAAGCTGATGATTGGCTGACACGCTTGTGCGATGCCGACCATGACAAACAGAGCAAGAACGCCAACGTTGGTGGTTAAGCCATAAGCGATGATATGGCTCTCGCCGAACTGTGTTAGCAACACATAGTTGAACAAAACGATGGTCATGGCAGACGTCACTTCGATAAAGAAGGTTGGAACCCCAATGCTGATGATCTCTTTGGTTTTGTCCAGACCAATGCCTTTCAAGCTTAACTCTAACGACCCTTTCTTACGTGCAAAGTGGCTAAGCAGAATCACCGCGATGACGACTTGAGAAATCGCTGTCGCGTACGCAGCGCCTTTCATTCCCATCCCCATTTCAATAATGAATATGTAGTCAAAAAACAGGTTAGCAATCGCACCAAGTGACATGGCGTAAGTTGCCAGTTTTGGGTTGGCATCGTTACGTACAAAGCACGACAGTACCCACGCTAAGGAGTACAAAACAAAGAATGGCAGCAATACGCCCAGGTAATCATGAGCCAGTTGCGCCATGTTGCCTGAGGCACCCATAAAGGCGATCAATTCATCAAGCCAAGTTAACGCAGCAACCACAGTGATGGTGGAAAGGATCGCGGTAAGCAACATGGATTGGCTGAACCAAAGTTGGCTCGAATCCGTGTTACCTTTGCCGATTTCTATCGACATTTTAGCTGCGCCACCAATGCCAACCATCATGGCAATTGCGGTGAAAATGGAAAATGGCGGAATGATCAACGAGAGCGCACCAAGGCCATCTGGCCCCACGCCCATGCCGATAAAAAAGGCATCGCCCATGATAAAGAGTGACTTTATCACCATGCCTGTTAACGCTGGCCACAGGTACTGATAAAAAGATTTTGAAATGGGATCAGTTTTGAGATTGATAGCCATAATGTGCAAATAAAACCCGTTTGTGGTGAATTGATTGGCGGGTATTATCAGTACATATCGGTGCGGCTAAAAGGGATTATCCGCCTATAGTGTTGTACTATCTACACATCTTAATCGGAATTCTGCGGGTGATTCGCTCATTTGCTTTCGGTAAAAGCGGCTAAAGTAAGCGGGATCGTCAAAACCTAACTCAAAAGCGATGGTTTTGATGGTTTTGGCTGAAAACACCAGATCGCGGTTAGCCTCAAGCATGATACGGTCATGAATCAGTTGGGTGACGGTTTTTCCTCTCTCGGCTTTTACAATTTCGTTGAGTCGTTTGCTGGTGAGGGCGAGCTTTGATGCGTAGAACTCACATTTTTTCTCTTGTTTGTAATGCTGGTCGATAAGCTCGACCAATTGCCCCACTCGCATGTCGCGCTGTTCGCCTTTTCGGTCAGAGGCTTTCGCATGGCGCAGTAAGTAGCGCAAAAAGCAATTGATGAGTGACTCCACCAAACCCCAGTCGCAGTCTTGTTCTCCCCGCTCACACTCTTGCTTTAACATGCCGAATAGCGGCTCTAGATGTCGAATCCCTTCTTCGCTGCAATCGATGTAAGGAGGGCGGTCACTGTGAGTGGCAAAGACGCTTTCGACTAATTGCGTACTGCGTTTGTTGGTTTCAACAAAGCCAGCAGCAAACACAAGTAAACGAACATTGTTACCCATAAACTCAGATAGGTGCACTTGCCCTGGCGCGATGGTGAATAAGCGATTAGCTCGGTTTTCATATTCGACAAAATCGATGCTTTGTGTGCCTTTATCTTCTTTGCACCAAACCAGCTCCCAATACTCGTGACGGTGAGGCTCTAGAAACGGGTCGTCTTCATCGTCAGTAATTTCAATCGCTCGGCAAGGCTGGCCGAGGATTAATCGCACTCTGGGAATGATCGGTTTGTTGCTGTTCATGATAACTGTCGAATTTGCTCTGCTGGTGGACCTATTTATTATGAATCGAACCACTGAAATTCTGCACGGATTTTTTACTTAGCCTCTCACTTAGAGGGGTTAATACCCTGTTAACTCCATATAACCAGTCCCTGAATGAGAGCCCTTAATTCGCACTGGGCCTTCCCAGTAAGGCACCGAAAGTGGCATTTTCGCGTTCGGGTTGAGTGCAGAAACCGTAAGATCGATTTGCTGGTTAGGAATCGACACTTGCCACTGGGTTGGATACTTTCGCCCTTGGATTTCTGTTTGCTTGGTCGCCTTTAACTGAATGTCTTTTTGAGAAATGGCGATGCCAGAACCATCTTGCTGCATCAGCCTTGCACTGGAGTAACTGGCTGCTCCGGTTTTGGAATCACGCAATTGGAACACCACCAAGCTGGTTTCGTCGCTCAATCTTAGGGCAAACCAGTCCCAGCCTTGTTGTGAGTCGAGTAAGAATTGCGAGCTCCACTCTCGGTCTATCCAACCTTTGCCGGATACTTGATGGTTTTTGCCGTCGATCGTGACTTCACCGGAGACTTCAATAAACGGTTGGCTGTAGTAATACGAAGCCACCTGACCATCGGCGCTTTTGGTGCTGTACCCTTTCTCGCCTTGCTTTTGATAAGGTGCGCTGTTGGTAAGCGTCAGCGAATAGCCAAACTGTTCCGAGTTCGCCTTCAATGTGGCAGGGAAGAGGTCGTTGGTTGAAGAAATCCACTGCCAATCATCGAGGTAAACACGAAACGGTGAAGTGTCGACGCCAGTTAGAGAGGCTCGATCGCGCGACCATTTTTCATCGGCGTAGTGTTTGTCAGCTGTCGTGACTGCGCTGTGCGCCATGTAGATTTGTTGAGCTTGCCACTCGGTTTTCTTCACGTCATCTTCGCCCGTTGGCGGCGCAGCAGCAAAGCGAAATTGTGTCCACTGGACGCCAAGTGGGTTGCCATCTTCATCAATTAAGTTAGCGGTTAAGTACCACCATTCATGACGAAAATCCGGGTGCGCTTGATGGTCTGCCGGGAAGGTGAGTTCAATCCCTTTTTCTACGGGAGTGAATAGGTTGCTCTCGCTTTGTGTTTCTCCACTGCCCAATAGCATACCCATATTTTGTTGTTGCGGATCTTCACAGCCGAATAGGAATACACTGCTTATGAACAGAGTAAGTTTGCTTGCCAATCGAACCATCACAACACCTCGCTTTGCAAACTGGAGACGACAGGTTTACTGACCAATCGCCACAGCGGAATCAAGGTTGCAATCACCGCCACCAAGATGGTGATTGCCGCAATGCTGAGGGCGTCACTCCAATTCCACAGATAATTTAAGCTCCAACCAAAAGCGTGCAAGGTGACGATGTCTGTCAGTACATAGCCAACCATGGCACCGAGGGGCAGGGCGATAACCAGAGTAAAACTGACCAAAGCGACGATCTGTCCGACCACCATGGTCATTAATTTAAGACGACTAACACCAAGTGCGTACAGCCTCGCAATCGCAGCTTTGCGCGCGTCGAGCAACATGAAACAAGCACTGAACAAACCAATCACCGCGACCATCAAAGTCACGCCGTTGAGTGCGCGTGTAATGGCGAAGGTCTGCGAGAATATATCCAACGCGATGGATTTGATTTGTGCCTGATCGTAGAGCTGACTTGGGTGTAGATGCAGTTGCTCGCGCAGTTGGCCGTATACGATTTGTGGGTCACCCGAGACTTTAATACCAAGGCTTGTTGGCAGGTCGGTAAAGCCACTCTCTTGCCATAATTTGGGTGCTAATAAGACTTCACCGTTAGGTGAGCCGTAATCGTGGAATACCGCACCCACAAGCAGGTTCTTACTTGGAGCGGCATCAAGCGTGAGTTCGCTACCCAGTGATAAACCCAGTTTGACCGCAGTAGGTTCACTGATGGCGACCAACTCACCTTGGTAAAAACGCTGCCAGAAGTTCTCCAAATGGGATTTGAACACCATGGTTTGTTCTAAGGTGTCTTTGTCTTTGGTGCCAAGCAAAATCGGTAAGCCTTGCAGGCTATCGTCGACGTAGTATTGCTTGTAGACGGTCTCAACCTTGTCGAACTGCCCTAATGCGCGCTCTACATCAGCGATTTCTCCTTGCGCAGGGCTGACGTAAATATCGGCGTGCAGCCTTTGTTCTAACCACTGTTTAAGGGTGGATTCAAAGCTACCAACTAGGGTATTCATCCCCATATTGGCAGTAACGGCGAGTAGCAGTGCCATCATGGCGAGAGAAAGCGGAGAAATCAGCTCACGCAGCTCGGCAAACAGATACTGCATCAAACCGGAAGTTGTGCGCTTTTCACACCAATTGGCTAATACGCTGAGTGTTTTGGGTAGATACAAAGGAATCGACACCACAAGCACGCCGAGCCATGCCATGGTGAAGCGGTGATGCTCACTCAGCCATAACCCTGCGAACGCGAGAGCCGTTAAAGCAGCACCTATCACGAACAATTGGTTTTCGTTAGAGGCTTCCGGTGCTTGATAAAATCCGCCATGAGAGGAGAGCGGTTGGCGCACTCGCTGTTTAAAGTGCTGCCAACATGCTAATAGGGTGGCGGCTAGCGTGAGCAGCAATGCTTGCGCCCACCATTGCCATTGCCAAGTGCCGGGCAGCAGTGTCGCGCCGTAAAGTTGTTCAAGCGTTAGTGCTACGGTCGGATGTAGCCAATGGCTTAGTTGCATGCCCAATACAAAACCGAGGGAAGCGCCGATGGTAACGAGAATCGTGAGTTCAACTAACAGCGCTGAGAACACAATGCTCGGCGCAACACCTGCCTGTTGGATTTGAACTAACAGTCGATTGCGTTTCAGCAAGCTGTACTTGACGCCGTTGTAAGCGATGAACAGCCCAACTAAAAAGGCGAGTAAGCTCATTGCCGTGAGATTGAGGTGAAAGCTGTCGGTCAGCGAGCCAAGGTCTGTACTTTGATTATTGGAAATCCATTGTCCTTGCTCACCAATCAGCTTCTGCCATTTTGCTTGCGTGTCTTTATTCCCTTTATCACCCGAATGGAAAACCGCAATGTAGCTGAGCTGCCCTTGTTTATTGAGCAGTTGCTGGGCAAAACCAATGTCCATCAACATTCGGCTACCTAACTGCCATTCGTCAGGTAGCACCACCACTTGGGTTGGAATGTCGTCCAGAGTTAGGGTTTCTACCTCTCCTAAGTTTTGATGTTGAGATTGGCTCATCATCACGATTGGCTTGCCGGCTAAAAGCTCAGGCAAAGGTAAAGCACTGTCGAACAAAGACACGTTCTTTTGGTTATCTGATGACTTTTGCTTGTTATCCGTTGAGTAGCGCGAACGTGAAGAGATAGCGGCAATCAACTCGCTGCCTTGTACTGACCAGCGTTGACCTTGTTCGTCTCTCACTCGCCCTTCGATTACAGGTAGCGCTGCACTGAGTCCGTTTTGTCTAAGGGTGAAGTAGATCGATTCGGGCAGATAGTTTTGCCCTGCTGGTGGAATAATTAAGTTCTGAGCTTGTGCGCTAAGCTGCTCGGTAGATTCCGCATAACTGCGCTTGGCATTGAGGTTGATGGCTTGCACCGCAACAAACAAGGTCACAGCCAGCACGATACCGATCAGAATTGCGGCGGCTTGCAATGGCGCCTGCCGATAGTGCGCTACAAACAGATTCAGGGCGAGTCGAGTATGAGTAAATCTGGTGTTTGATAGCTTAGCTCGCTTCATGGCGAAGCTCATGTTTGTTTACTTGATGATTGTTCTGTAGCTGACTGTTATCCAATCGCAGCCGTATTTTCATAAACTCAGCGCAGTCAGGACTGTGGGTGACTAACAGCACTGCCGTATTGCCTTGGGTGGTGATTTCACTGAGTAGTTTCATCACTTCCAAGCCGGCTTTTTGGTCGAGGTTTCCTGTGGGTTCATCAGCAAGTAGCAGTTTAGGTTTGTGTGCCAATGCGCGTGCGATAGCGACTCGTTGTTGTTGACCGCCGGAAAGGGCAGAAACATGTCTATCGAGAAGTTGGCTGATGCCTAGAGTCTCGACCAAATAATCGCACCAGTCGTTCCATTTCTGTTGATTCAAATGTAGAGGGAAGGCGATGTTTTGCTGTACGTTGAGCGGCGTTAATAGATTGAATTGCTGAAAAATAACACCGAGTTTTTGGTGGCGAAATCGGCTCCATTGTGGGTCTTTCCAAGCCGCCGTGTTATCGCCGTCTAGCCACAACTCACCATCGGAAAGTGGCTCAAAGCCAGCAATGACATTGAGTAGGGTACTTTTACCGCTACCACTGGCGCCCGTCAGCGCAACACTCGCTCCTGTGTTCAACGTGAAGTCGACCCCTTCCAGCACGCGATGTGTCTCTTTGCCATCAACAAAGCTTTTGCTGGCGTGTTTGAGTGTGACAAGTGGGCTTTCCATTTCCTCTCCCTGTATTCAAAAGGTGTCGTTTCTTTTGGCAATGGCTATTGCAGTTAGTTCTCTAGAAACTTTAGACAACAATAAGATAAAAACAGCGATTTAAATCGATTTCTTAATAACTTGTACTGAAAAGAAGAGGGAATAGATTAATCGAGAAAGGGGGATATGACAGGCATTAAAAAAGCCCGAGTCAAACTCGAGCTTTCAAAGAAATTCAGCGTGGTCAGCTTACACGTAGTACGCTTCAACTTCGCCTTTAAGCTTGATTAGCATTGGGTTGCCGAAACGGTCTTTTGCTTTAGGAGATGCAATTTTTACCCAACCTTCGCTGATGCAGTATTCTTCTACGTCAGTACGCTCTTGGCCGTTGATGCGAATACCGATTTGGTGCTCGAAGCATTCTTTGATGAAGAATGGGCTACGTGGGTTACCCGCTAGGCGATCTGGTAGAGCTGGTTTAGCTGTATCTGTCATGTTTGTGACCTTGAAGTCATTAAAAAAAGTGCGCCATTGTAGTCAGAGTCAGGCGAGTGTTCAAGAAGTGTCAGTACGAGTTTGAAGCACATAACACTTAAGTCACCTTAAGCTTTGACCGCGACTCCCTTGCCTGATGATGTCGATACAAAGATACCGCCTGTTTCGGCGGTATCTCTTTGACCATTTAGGAATGGTTATGAACAGCTGTCAATCAGCGTCCAACCAGCATAAGGGTCAGCCGGGGTTAGCGTTGAGTCTGTCCAACGGTCCGCTTCATACAAGCTGCCTTTGTAGGTCACTTGTTCGCCCGGTTGGTACTGTCTTTGCTCGAACTCTGGGATGTCGGCACAAATGCCATCACCGCCACCGCTGTTATCGCCAACTACTTTCAATGAAGTCGAGTCTGAGGCATTTAGCTCGCCATCAGAAACCTCTAATGAAATCGTGAAGGTGAGGTCTGGGTCTGTGACCGGAGCCGTTACCACTAACGTGTCGCTATTAGTGTCGCCGACAACCGTTAGGTCAGAAGGAACCTCCCATTGATACCTAATCACGTCGCCATCCGGATCAGAAGCGTTAGCCGTGATGGTTACGCTTTCGCCGCTGTTTACCTGATAGTTCGGAGACAGTGAAACGCTTGGTGGATTATTGTCGACTGGTGGCTTATCGCCGCCGCCATCGCCCCAAATAGAGCCGTCACAATCGTTGCCAACCAAACATGTTGGGTTTTGCGCGTAAGCGTCTACTTTGTTATCTAGCCAGCCGTTGTCCGTGCCGTTCGAGCCAATGGTAACGACCGCCGTAGTTGAGCCACCACCCCATAACAGGGCAAACACGTTGCTTTTCGGTAGGTCTTGCATAGCCACATGAGACCAGTCGTAGCCTGCGTCTTTTTCTAGCAATTCTCGAACGTTACTCGCACCGTTGTAAGTGGTTGGATTGAGCTGCTTGTCGAGTAGGCCAGTACGTACGTTGTTGATGTCCGTTCCGATGCGCGCATCACCCATAAAGTAAGAGCCGCCAGACGCCTCATGCTCAACGTTGATCAGTGTATTGCCTTCATCTTGAGTCGGCATGTGACCACCTGGGATTTGCCAAATCATGGCCGGAGACTCAACGCCATCACTGATCGTTTTCACATACGATAGGTAACGCGTCCAGCTGGTGGCGTTGTAGGCGTAGTTCGCGATCGCTTCTGAGCCGAAGCCGTCACGCTCATACTTATCGAACACGATGTAATCTGGTTGGTAAGTGCCAGTGTAAACATCCAGTGAGTTTACGAAGTTCGCCACTTCTTGGCCTTTGTCAGCCGATTGGTCATCGGTTTGGTGAATCCAGTTGGCTGAGCCTACCGCCCACAAGTTGATTTGCCAGCCGTAAGTTACGTCTTCTGCCAAGCCATTCATGATGAAGTTGAGTGACGCAATGTAGCCTTTCAATGTGTTCTCGAATTGAGGCACGGCCACTGGTGGCTGATAACCGTAAGTCGTCTTCATGTAATCCAACGCACGAGCGAGTTGGTCATTCACATTGACCGCGTCCGCTTGGTTTAGATCGTCCACATGGCTTGGGTTTTTCTGTAGTTCACCTAAGAAGTCAGGGTTAAGCACAAACGACATTGGCGAGCTGCCATCACCAGCCGCGTACTCTTGCGCCGCAATGGCTTGAGTAATGAAGGTCGCGTAATGTTTGTAGAGCAATTCATCATCGACTAAGTCTGTCCAGCTTGCACCGCCACTAGCATTTGCAGTGTAAACCACCATGACTGGCAATACTTGGTGGCCTGAAAGATCTGAAGCGCTTTTTGCGTTCGCGTAGGTTCTATGCAGCGGAAGTTCGTCTTTCGCCAAGATCACGCCCGGATCCCCAGATCCACTTAAGCCTGCGTACTTGAAGATGGCATTGACCTTGGTTGCGCCGATTTCATTGGTGGTTTGTTCGCTGTCGTTCGTCACCGTGCCATTTGCTACGTAGTCTGGGAAGCCTTTGACTGCAAGGCTCATCGCTTCGCGGAATGGCAGTGTTAGCAACAACGGAGCATCACTTTGCATGACAGAGACAGAGTCATCACCGTCATAGGCGTAACGCGTGTCTCCAGCAAACACCGAATCGATTTGGATATCGTACTCACCAGGCTTAATGTCGTCAGGTAAAGTGAATGGTGAGTTACTAATCTCGTAGCTGTAGCGGCTAGATCCATCTTTCGCAACAAGGTTGAGCATAATTGGCATCGCTTCTTGAGGTAAGTCGACAATACTCGCTTGAACGGTAGTGAAGTCGTCACTCGCGATAGGCGTTTCAACGATGTTGGTGCTGATTTCCGCCGCCGTGTCTTTGTTGACCAAGACATCGAGGTTGTCGCTCGGTTGGTAAAGTACGTTGTTTACCGTAATAGGTGAGTAGGAGAGATCGTATTTGTGGTTATCAAGCAGTTTGCTGATGTCGATCTCGCCGCCAAATGGCACCACTAGGCTGCGTTCAACGTCTTGTGTGCCTGCCGCTTTCACGGTGGCATCTGTGGTTAGGCTGGCCGTAATGCTATCCAGTGCAGGCATGGTGAGCGAGATGCTTGCGTAGTAGATAAACGCGTCGTACTGCACGGAAACACTCGGCTGCGTTGCATCGCTATCGACAGTCACGGTTGAGGTTGGCGAGGAGGCGTGGGCAATCCCCATTTCGCTCGTTACATCTTGCGCGGTGACTTGATACTCGCCATCTTGGAGGTGATCCAGAACAAAGCTGCTTCCCCACGGCACTGACACTGTCTCACTGTAGTTCTCACCCTCGACCAAAATCGATGCCGCGGCTAGGCTGGCGTGTGGTGCACTTGGTGCTTGAAGGGTGATTTTGCCTTGAAGCGCAGGATCATTCTTGATGATAACCTTCTCGACATGCACGTCGTTTCCATCGATGTAATCACCATTGGTAGCATTGAGACCAAAGAAGATTTGAGCCGTTTGGCCATCGTTTAGAATTTGTGACGTGCTGTCATGAGTAAAGACAAACGTATTGGGAGCAGGGCTGCTGACATTAAAAGGTGCGCCCCATGAGCTATTCACCGTTGCGTCTTTGTCTGAGGTTACCCAAATTTCTGCGTCCGCCAAGTCTAATTGCTGACCTGAGATATTCTTCAAATCGACCTGCGCTTGTGAGTACCACTGGTCAACCTGTGGCACGGTTATCGTGGCAGAGACTGACTCGCTTTGAGCGGCCGTTATGATGTTTTCTTGTGTTGCGCCGAGTGCAGAGGTGGCCATGATTGGGGAACCCATGAGCACTGCTGTTACCATCAAACTGATTGTTGTTTTCTTCATTGTTGAATCCTCATTACTTGCTTTAAGAAGCTAAGTGACTGTCCTTGTTGATTTTCTATTCGTGGGGGATTTCCGGCGAGGACTTCAAACACTAAGCAAACGTCACAAAGAGAGGGAAGCCCCTTGATCTAACCACTGCCGAAATCATTTATATTTTTTGCTTACATCCAGTTACAAATGAAAAGAAACAACTCAAAATTTGAAGGCCGATTCAGAAAAAAAGCACCATATGCAATCAAGTTTATAAATTAAGCTAATTTATTGATTGGGATGAATATTGATGTAAATTATTGATGGCTAGAGTATTTACTTGATTAATGCTTTGAGTTGGGTGGGAGAGCATCGTTTGGGTGAATAAAATGAATTGCTAATACGATCAGAAAAGTGGATCTTGAGCCCAAAAATAGGCTGGTACAGAGTCAGAATAAGCGGGATAAAGTGATAAATTGGATGCCGATTTTGGTATTCAAAACGGCCATCCAAGAGGTAAAAATCAAGAGCAAAATCGCCTTGAAAGGATTAAGCGCGATAAAACTTACTGTCGTTAAAGACGTTACGATCACGCGAGTGATTCCACCTTATAACATTGCTTGTATGTTTGTACTTTCAGCAATGGTGTGTGAAACAAACTCATCGACGATGCGACTTTTGTTGTGTTTACGGAAATAGACAGTCAAAGGAAGTTGAATATCGATTTGATTAATTGGTTTGCAAACGCAACTATCGTCGGCAATAAACTTGATGCATCGAGGAGCGATGGAAATACCTAATCCAGAAGAGATTGTTGTCACCAAGTGGCGCATATTCATCGGATTTCCAACCACATTTGGAGCAAAACCGTTCTCTCTGCAAACTCTAATTATCCTTTCATAGACACCCAGCCACTCATTGCGATGAAACAGGTGAAGATTTTCATTGTGGAGGTCATCGATATCGATGCTTTCGTTCGAAGCGAGAGCGTGATTTCGGGGGAGCAATGCTATCAAAGTATCTTCGTAGACAAGAGAAGAAGAAAAATAACTTTCGTCTAGATGATGGCTCTCACGACTAAAAACGATATCGACTTTATTATCAACCATGGCTTCAACTTGCTCGGCGGGTGTCATTTCATACAGACGCAATTGGGCATTCGAATGCTTCATTCGAAAACGGTTAATCAGATCCGGAAGGAAAAAAGTACAAGCCGTAGCAAGATAACCGATCTTAATCTCCTGATGTTCATCAGAATCTACTTGTTTAATTACAGATTTTACTCGTTGATCATTTTCGATGATGTGTAGGGCTTCTGGCAGCAATCTTTCTCCTGATGGAGTCAGATCTACCTGATGGGTCGTACGATCAAACAGTTTTGTTTGCAGTTCATTTTCCAGATCAGAAATATGACGAGATACAGTAGGTTGTACCGTGTAAAGTTCTCGAGCGGCTGCAGTGAAGTTCTTTAAACGCGCAACTGTAACAAAAGTAGTGAGTGTTTTGAGATCCATCGGGTGCCTATTTTTTGTTTGTATTATTGTTATACATTAATACTATTTCCAACTTTCTTTAAGTCCGTTTAGTTTTGTTTATGGTGTAAGTCTCAGTTGTATCTGAAACATGTCGATTAGAACGTGTTGAGTAATTGAGATGTGTGTGCCTCCCTACAAAAACAGGAAACGAAAAATGGACATCGATGTAATCATAGTTTTAGGGTACTTCGCCTTCCTCATCGGATTGGGCTGGGTATTTCGCTCAGCAGCAGCGAACACAAGTGAGTACTTTCGTGGTGGCGGTAAGATGCTTTGGTGGATGGTGGGCTCTAGTGCCTTCATGATGGCGCTGAGCGCTATGACATTCACGGGCTTGATGGGCAAAGCTCTGACAAGTGGCATGTCCGTGGCGATCGTATTTTTCGCTAACGCCCTTGGTTATTTTATCAACTATCTATTCTTTGCGGCGAAAGCTCGACAAATGCGCGTTATCAGTCCTATTCAGGGTGTACGCCTGCGTCTTGGCCGTGTCAATGAGCAAGTTTTTACATGGGCTAACGTTCCTCTTAGCGTGCTTCAAGCCGCTATTTGGTTAAATGGCTTAGCTGTTTTCACTAGTGCGGTGATAGGTGTGCCCTTAGAGCAGACCATTGTAGGCGCTGGGCTTGTCGTTCTATTTATTTCTCTAGTTGGTGGGAGTTGGGCGGTTATTGCCTCAGACTTTATGCAGATGATCATCATTACTGTGATGACGTTTATCGCAGCAATGGTTGCTATCTGGAAGTCAGGCGGCGTTGGTAACTTGCTTGAGGTAGGTTTACCTACACAACAGCTCATTGGAGAGGGATATAGCTACTCTTACCTATTTGTTGGTTGGTTTATCTGTATTTTTGTTAAGCAGTTTTTCAGCACCAACAATATGGTGGACTCTTATCGATTTATTGCATCTAAAGATACTAAGAATGCGCGAAAAGCGGCGTTGTTAGCTTGCAGTTTGATGATCATTGGTCCTTTGATGTGGTTCCTACCTGCTTGGTTTGTCGCGGGGAATTATCCTGATACCAGCACTTGGGGACTTGAAGGCCTCGGCAGCAAAGTCGCAGATGCAACTTACTACATGTTCGTTAAGAATGAGATGCCTGTAGGTATGGTTGGGTTGATGCTTGCTGCTATGTTTGCCGCAACGATGTCATCGATGGATTCTGCATTAAACCGTAACGCAGGGATCATTTTAAAAAGTGTGTACGAACCTTACTTATGTAAAGACGCAACAGAAGCGAAGCTGATGAATGCGAGCCGAGTGCTTACTGCCGCATTTGGAATCATCATTATTATTTCTGCTTTGTTCCTTACTTCCTTAAAGCAGTTTGGCCTTTTTGATCTCATGATGCTTGTTGGTACCTTGGTCGGGTTCCCGGTTCTTATCCCCTCTATCATGTGTTTCTTCATCAGAAAAACACCTGATTGGGCCGGTTGGGGAACGATTTTAGTGGGGATGGTAGTTTCCGCGATTATTGCGTTTGTTATTACGCCAGAGATGATGCAAAGCATTCTTGGACTTGACCAACCTCTGTCGGCACGTGAGTTTGCAGAAATGAAGTCAGTGACGCTGGGGGTGGTTGGTCATATGTCGATTACTTTACCGTTCTTTGTCCTTTCTCAGTTCTTCTATAAAGGACATGCTCCAGAACGAGAAGAGGAAGTGAATCGTTTCTTTACCAATGTTGATACTGAAGTGGTGGTTGAAGACAGCGCAACAAGTATCGCAATGGACAATAAACAGCGCGACATGTTAGGAAAAATGCTTCTGATTGCTGCTGTATTCCTCTCTCTATTAGTCCTTATTCCAAACCCTATGTGGGGACGAATGTTGTTCTTGATTGTTGCTCTAATCATTGGCGGGATTGGGGGGCTACTTCTCTTCGCTTCTAAAAGAGCTAACCGCTCAGTAACTCAAGTCTCCGCAATGAATAATGCTTAATCAATATGGGCTGATTCGTTCAGCCCAAGGAACTCCTATGTCAGTACAAAAAAAGTTTGGCGGCGAACTCAGTGATGAAGAGTTTCGCAAATTCACCTTATATACCACTCAAAGTAACAACAAACAGGATGATGAAGCTCGCGCTCAGATTCTTGGTTTCACGAATGAAAACGTGCGTATTGCGCCAGGAGCCATTGTGCGTATTGGCGAGAATCAGATCGGCCCACGGAGCTATGTTGGCCTGTATAGCTACATCAATGGTGACGTCGCCATCGGTGAAGATGTCGCAATTGGCCCTCATGTCTCTATCGTTGCGGGCAACCATGTTTTTGACCCCGTTACAAATTGCTTCAGTGGACGCAGTTGTTGGGAAGAAGGGAAAGTGGTTATTCAAAGAGGAGTTTGGCTTACCACTGGTGTTGTTATTACTCCTGGAACGACAGTCGGAGAGTGTGCGCTTGTCTGTGCAAATTCAGTTGTTACGTCAGATGTTCCCGCTTATGCGATAGTCGCGGGCACACCAGCTAAACAGGTTGGTCGTATTGATCCTGAGTCAGGCCAATATCATTGGTTTAATAAGGAGTAAGTAATCAATGTTATCTCTAACAAGAAAGCATGACTTTCAGTTATTTACTTCACCAACAAAGCACTCGGCCGTGGTGAATCCGCCAAGTTTCAACTGGCCACATGAGCGTTATGAAGCCTTATATAGTATTGAATTAGAGGCTATAGGCGGAAAGCAATCATGGCATTGGGAGCATGTTCAATCACCGATGCAGTTGGATTTCTCTCTTGAATCAGGAAGCTACCGTTGGCGAGTGAAATGTGAACAAAGTGGCGAGTTGTCTCTCTGGAATGAGTTTTCTATTGATGCTGAAACAGAGGCATATTTAGCTCCTACGGCTAAAGAACTGTTTGCTTTGTGTGATGGGCATGACCAGTTCCTGCTCTATTTTGATGAGGATATCTCAGCGGTAAAAAATGCTTCTTCAGAGTTACGCCCGAAGTTTGTTGCGAGTGTTGAAGGTATTGATATTGAAGCCATTCAATACCCAAATCACTATCGCAGAGGTTTGGAAGAAGGAAAGCGCACTGCCATTGCGAATGTGCGCAACTGGATTGACCGTGATTTGATGGCCTTAACTCTGCTCTACCGAGTTTGGGGAGATGAAACTGCGGGTCACCAAGCTTGTCAGTTGTTATTGCGTTTAGCTGAATGGAGCCCAGAGGGACCAGCCTCTTTACTTCGTCCATGCACTTGGGGAGATGAGGTTGGCTTGTCTCTAGCGAGGAATTTATATCTTGCTTACCACTGGTTGTCGCCTTTATTAACGGCTGAAGAATGTGATTTTGTTCGACCGTTACTGGTTCGTTTAGCGTTTCAGATGGAAGAAAGGCTAGAGCAAGATCAGTTTAAGCAGTTCCCTGGCCATTCTCATACATCAAGGCTTCCGGCTTACTTAGGGATTGCCGCTCTTGCTTTGCACAAAGAGTTTGATGTCACGACATGTGAACGTTGGTTGAACTATGCATTGATGATTTATCGTGGGGTCTTGCCATTTTATGGAGGAGCAGACGGTAGTTGGGTGGAAGGGCCTTTTTATTCTTCGTCATACACCAAGTGGCACCATCCATTTTTTCTGGCGGTAGAACGTTTAAGCGGATTCTCTTTCTACAATCATCCGTTCTACAAGAACTACGTCAAGTTTGCGGTGGACTTTGTGGCGACTCAAGAACGTATTCACCCGTTTGGTGACGGCTTTTGGTGCCAGCGAGAAGGTAAAGAGTGGCCAGGATTCTTCGCTCAAAATCCATTACGTATTTATGCGCAAAGGTTCGGCGACCAGACCGCTCGTCATTTGGACCGCGTGCTAGAGAGTGACATTGAATCTTACAAACTGCATTTGTTAGATGTTGTGCCGACCATCCCTCAGTTAAAGCATCGAGAGATGACTAGTTGCGTCATCGAGTCTTCCAGTGACTTAAACCATATCTACTATTCCTATGCAGGCCTTGGCAAGTTGTCGAAAAGCAAGATGGCTTTGTATTACCGAGCGAGTCAATTTGGCAATAGCTCACACCGTCATGCTGATCAAGGCAACTTTGCTTTCGTCGATCATGGACAAAATATTTTAACGCCAAGTGGTAGCTATGGTTATCGATTTGGTAGCCAACATCACAGTTTGTGGACACGAACCACTCAAGCGCACAACTTACCTTTAATTGCAGGGGGCGGACAAAAACTGGATTGCCCTTCTGGGGTTGCTCATCTGATTAAACAGAAAAATGGCCCGGGCTTAAGTTACGTTGTTCTTGATCTAACAGAGGCTTACACGGGCTGCAAACACTATTGGCGCACGCTTGTTCAATGTGCAGACAAAGGAATAGTGGTTTTTGATGATATTGAGTTAACTGAAGCGAAAGAGATCCAATGGCGCCTGCATACTCCGAGCCAAGTTGAGTTTGGTACAGATAGTATTCACCTTTTTCAGGAGAACATTGAATACAAACTTAAGCTTACTGGAGAGGCATTGAGCAGCCCTCAGCTAGTGCCTGAAATCAATGACGCTGATGGTTTTTATGGTGATGTGGAATCGGATGCTCAGAAGCAAATTCATCATCTGGAATGGCAGTTACCGGCTCGCTTGACTCATCGTGTTGTGATGAGTTGTGCAAAGGAGTCCGAGTTGTGTTGTCGCCTTGATGACGAGGGAGCCATTGTTCAGTGGGATGACTCTTTTCTTCGTCTTGGAACCAAGGAGCACATTCTCCAGCCGCAGTAATACCTCAAGTCCACTGCACTTTTATCGCAGCGGACTTTTAATATAACGATAAAGAGAAACAAAAATGCATATTACTTCTAAAACCCTACTAGCATTGACCATTTCGGCAATATCTTCTCATGCGATGGCACAGCTTGATCCAAGCAAAGCGCCATCCGAAAACTTTGATTTGTCCAAATGGAAAATCGTGATACCGATGGAAGACACAAAACCTGAGCGTAAAGGTAAAGTGATGGAAATCTCTAAAGCCGAGTTGAATAAAGGTTATCAGCATGCACCTTGGTTTTATACTGATAAAGAGAGCGGTGCTATGGTGTTTGCAGCTCCGAACAAAGCGATGACGACACCGAATTCGAGTAATGCTCGGTCAGAACTTCATGCTTTAATTTCAGATAAGGCATCGATAGGACCTTATGAACCTGAGAATAACTTTGTTCTTGCTTCACACCCTAATGCTGACAAGTTTGGCGCAATTGGTGGAAAAATGAGTGCGACACTTGCTGTCGACCATGTCAGCCAAAGTGGTGACCACCGCCATAATGACTCTTTCTCTGTTGTGATTGGACAGATTCACGCTGGAACCAATGAACCTCTTAAAATCTTTTACCGAAAATTACCAGATCAAGAATATGGTTCGGTTTATTGGAACTATGAAAATAACGCATTAGGGGATGATTATCACCGCCGTTTGGATATTTCTCACAATGTCTTTGGTAAAGCGAAGATTCGATTTGGTGAGCCAGAACCTATGGATGGCATCAAACTTGGAGAGAAGTTCGCGTACGACATCCAAGTCGATGGTGATGTCATGTATCTTGAGTTCACAAAAAACTTAGAGAGCAAAGCGCCTATTACTCGTTCTTTTGCGATTGACCTAGCGAAGGGGCATTACCTCGGCAACAAGTACGATGCTGGATATCAAAACGAATGGTTCTTCTTTAAAGCGGGCGCATACAACCAATGTAATACGGGAGTCGTGCGCTGTAAAAATGAAGGAATTGAAGCAGGAGATTATACTCAGGTTAGCTTCTATCAACTTGACATTAAACACTAATTGAAAGAGTTACTAGTATAACGTAGAGGCTATTTTGCCCTTGTTTTGTACTGCACAAAACAGAGGGGAATAAATAGCCTCTAATTAAACCCTCATGAATGATACGGCCGCTAAGCGCGATAAAACTTACTGTCGTTGAAGACGTCACGGTCACGCGGATCGTTCGATAGGAACATCCAAATCTCTTTCATGCTTTGTTCAAAGAACTCTTCTTCAAACACCACCATAGAACAATGCTCACCAAGCCCAGCCACGAAGGGTTCGAGTGCTTCAAACCCAATGCGTTCGATGTCTTCAATATCAATGAAATACAGCTTCTTATCGGTTCTTTGTTCGCTTTCTGCGGGTAATTCGCCTTTACCAAGCACTGAAAAGTTAAGCTCAACGGTTAAACCCGTACGGTTTTGTTTGAGTTCATAAACCGCTTCCGTTTGAGCCATCACGCTGTAGTTCAAATCATCAAAGTAGCTTAGTGTTTCTTGCTTCATTGGGTGCATAAGTCTTCCATAAATTGTGCAGTTGAATCTGATGAGATTCCGTTACAAGCCTTTCAAGTATTGAGCGTTTGCCGTCGGGTGAATCGCGGTATTAAGTGCCCCAACATGCTGCTCATTGTGTTCATTCAACAGAGCGGTAAAGGCATCGATCAATTCAGGTTTGGTCATCGTGACTTTAGTTTCTGTCTGGATGCCACGTAGGTCGATCAACACGTCAGTGAAAAGCTGCGGCAAATCCTGCAGTACTTGCAGGTTCAATACGTTGTGCTCGCTGTAGATCGAGTTGTGACTGCCTTTTTGTTTTTGCACCACATACGGGTTGTCTTTTAGGTTGATGATCGATGTGCGCTTGTCACAACGCTTCAAACAGCCTTTGTTAACCTTAATTTTGCGGCAACCTTCGGTCTGTTGGAACAAACACTGGCGACTGGTCAGCAGAGTGTTTGGGTGGTAAATACTGTAGTAGCTGCGCATGTTGTGCGGGCGCTTAATGTGGCGCATCTGCTTCATGTTCAGCTCGTTAGAGATAAACGCACCGCTTGCGGCGAACTCTTCTTGCAAACATTTGAACGAGTAGGAGTTCACCGTGTTCATTTGCGGGCCTGCAACCCAACCTAATCCTAGCTCTTGAGCCAAAATGCCCACGCCAGAGTTATTGGTGATCGACAATTCTGGCTTCACTGCTTCTAAGAATGCTCGTGCGGCTTGGTAATCGTCACCAATCAAAATCGCAGGGAACCAAGGTTTCAATCTTGGGGTTGCTTGGAACAACTCGATCATCGCATTCAGTTCACCCGCCAATCCCATTGGTAGCTGGAAATACACATCGACATTGCTGTCTTCGCATAGTGCGGTGTCTTCTATTGATGAAATCAAGACAGATAGCTTCGGAGCGCCTTCGCGCATATCTGGTTGAGGCAGCGTCGGTAAAGTCGGTACATCAATCGCGCCTTTTAGGCTGCTGCCAGAGGCTTGCTCTGAAGTCACATCAAAATCTTGAGTCTTCTCTGCAACCTTCTCAATGATTGCGGTTTTGTCGTCGTAGAGCTTCTTCTTCACGCCTTGCACATCATCGGTGGATTCGCATTTGTAGATCTTCGAGAAGTGTTTTACGGCGTGATCGCGAGGGTTATCTATGTACATCGCTTTACCGAAATCGCCTTGCAAAAACGCGTTAGAGAAATCACGGTTAAATACGGTGTACAACTCTTTGGTGTCGTTTGACAGTTCTACGCCATCACACAAGCGGTCAATCTGTTTGCGCCAGTTATCAACTACGGTGTACACGTAGTGAGATTTCTTAATGCGGCCTTCCACTTTCAACGAATACACCCCCGCATCGGCAAGCGCTTCTAAATCGCCAAATGCCGAGTTGTCCTTCATGTTGAGAGGGTAGCTGTTGCCTGTTTTGGTGGTTTCGTATTGCTCACGACAAGGCTGGCTGCAGCGACCACGGTTGCCCGAAGCACCGTTTCGCGCAGAACTGATGTAGCAAATGCCAGAGAAACCAATGCAGTAAGAGCCGTGCACAAACACTTCCATCATCACATCATGCTCACGACCAAACTGAGCCAGATGTTTGATCTCATTGATGTTCAGTTCACGAGAGAGGTTCACACGGCTCGCCGTCAACTGATTAAGGAACAAGATCTGTCCTTCGTTGTGCGTGTTGAGCTGAGTTGAAGCGTGTAAGTCTAGATCTGGGAAATGATTCTTGAGAATGTAAGCCAAACCAAGATCTTGCACGATCACACCATCAATTGCGGTGGTGTTTAATTGGCTGAGCAAACGCACGATGGCTGGGATTTCGCTTTCCAGAATCAATACGTTCAGAGTCAGGAAGATCTTACAGTTGTGCTGATGAGCTAGCGTCAGCACGCCATTCAAGTTATCTAAAGTGAGGTTGGTCGCTCGATTGCGGGCATTAAAACGGTCTAGTCCGCAGTAGATAGCATCGGCACCCGCAGCAATGGCTGCTTTGATGGAATCCAGATCGCCGCCCGGGGCTAATAACTCAAATTGATCGCGTGTCACTAGTTATCTCTTACTCAGTAAAATAGGTTACGTATTTTATGTGCTTCACGGTTTTAATGTTGGACTGATTAACGCTTTATTAATCTGAATCAATTTTCACTCTGAGTCGGTCTATTGTTGATAAGGAAAGCCGAAAATCAAACACGTACAAGTCGCGAGTATGGGTCTTGGCTTCTATAGTTTTTGGGTAGTGAAATCGAAGCATAAGGAATCAGCAGATGGTAAAAGCAATAACGGTAGGATTGGTCGCAGTGTTGGCGTCGTTTTCCTCTTTGGCAGAAGAAAGTGTGGTACGAGTTGCGAGTCAATATTCGGTGCAAGATACTGCGAATAAGTTTGTTGAAATCGCGCAAAGTAAGGGCTTAAAGGTGTTTGCGCGTGTTAATCACCAAGAGAATGCGGCTAAGGTCGATATGGCGCTACGTCCAACCGAAGTGATTGTGTTTGGTAATCCCAAAGTGGGCACGCCGCTGATGCAATGCGCACAAGAAGTCGCGATCGATTTGCCGCAAAAAGTGTTGGTTTATGAAGATGCAGAAGGCAAAACTTGGCTCGCTTACAACAACCCAATGTATTTAAAAGAGCGCCACAAGATTGAAGGGTGTGACGAGGTGTTAACCAAAGTCAGTGGTGTACTGAGTAAGCTCACAAGGGTGGCTGCTAAGTAGACTTTCGACGTCCTTGAGAGCTTGATCATTATGCCGCCTGAGGTCTTGGTCTTTCCATGTGTGAGCAGCATTCTGGAAGCCACCCATTGCGATGAGCGGCGTTGTATGCCCCGCGACAGCAGCGTAACCAATCTCGCTTGTTTGCGAAGTAGGACGCGCTGCCTTTGCAAATTTTGAGCGTCCACTTTGAGCGAGCAGAACGCATGTGTTCACAGCACTTTTGTGTCCAGCCATTGCGGTGTGCTGCGAAATACGCGCCACTGCACCCTTCTTGCCATGCAGTTCGCGTTCGATAATTAGCTGCACTGGCTTTACATGTTTCGAACGTCCATTTTTTCTGTGTTCTTGGCGCCCCCATGTGCTCACAGCATTCGTCTAACCATCCGCGATTTCTCGCTGCTTGGTAAGCGCTTTTGCAAGCGGCAATCCACTCAGTGCGGGTCTGGAAGGCGCTTGCGCTTTTGACACAGGCCTCTCGATTCCACTTCAACTCTATTTGTTTCATGTGCTGGCAGCAGTCTTCTAGCCAGCCGTTTCGGTTAGCCGCGTTATAAGCACCGCTGCAACCGCGCTGCCAATCGGAGCGTGTTTGGTACTGTTTGGCGTTGTCTCCGCAAGTTTCGAAGGTCCATTTTTTACCGGTTCGAGAAGGGAGCATATGTGCGCAGCAGTCCTCCACCCAGCCGTTTTTACGGGCGGCGTGATAAGCGCTTTTACAGCCCCGGTTCCATTGTGACCGTGTGTTGTATCGCGCAGCGCTTTGTTTGCATTTCTCAAATGTCCATTTGATGCCGACTCGCTGCATGTGCGCGCAACACTGATCTAGCCATCCATTACGATAAGCGGCGCTGTAGGCTGCCTTGCACCCTTCGCACCATTGGGTTCGTGTTTGATAATGAGCCGCACTCTGTTTGCACAGTTCGAGACTCCATTTTCCGCGTTTTTTGGGAAGATCCATTAGGTTCATAAGCGCACCCCTTCAAACGTTTTTAACTGGTGATGTTGAGCCGTTTCCCTAGATAAAAGTCTGCCGTACTCTCTGTGGAGTTTGCTTTCGCTGACAGGTGATGGTGATGATTGTTATGCCTTTTTGTACGGTTTCTTCGCCCTTTCGGGTCAAATGAAGACAAAAGTAGAGGAAGGAGAAAATAGAATAGGGCTAAACGAGTCGGTTTATTTGTGCGCTAGCGCAAGAATTTAATCGGTGCATGACGATCAGCTTCATCCATACTGAAGAAACCTAATTTTAAATTAGCAAAGCGTTATCTAAGTCTTTGTAAATGATTCTTATTTTTATAAAGTGTGATCGAAGTCTTACTATTCGGGCGTATATTTCATATTAAATATCAAGCATATGACGTGATCGATATATTGCCTCAATTAATCATTGTTAGGGACGATAGTTATGCGTAGCACGTTGTTAATTCCCGCATTATTGCTGTCAGGGTGCGCTCTGACGCCCCAATCTACACCTCTTCAAACTGACCCTAATTGGGTTGTTGACCAACTTCCCAATGGGATGAAATACCACATTTACCCAACTCAAGATGAAGAAGTTTCGGTACGTTTGATGATGAACGTTGGCTCATTCCAAGAAGAAGCCAATCAAAAAGGCTATGCACACTTTATTGAGCACATGGCGTTCAACGGCAGTACCCATTTTTCTGGTAATGATGTAGTGAAGTTGTTTGAAGCTTCTGGTGGCAGTTTTGGTGCAGATATCAATGCCACAACGACCTATCAACAGACGACCTATAAGTTGGATTTGGCGAACCCTGACAAGCTTGATGATGCGCTAACTTGGATGCGCGACATCAGTGATGGTATTCAGTTTGCTCCAACACAAGTGGAGAAAGAGAAAGGCGTCATTTTAGGTGAGTGGCGACGTTCTCGTCCCGATGATAAATCCCTATCTTTTAACGCGTACCAAGCTTCAATTGAAGGCACGCCTTACGCAGAGCACGACCCTATTGGTACACGTAGTTCTATAGAAAACACAACTTCGCCTGCACTCAAAACGTTTTATGACAAATGGTATCAACCACAATACGCAGAGCTTATCGTGACGGGTAATGTGGATGCAGAATCACTGACTAAGATTATTGAGAGTAAGTTTTCTAACTGGGATAGTACATCCGATGCTGTTGTTGAAAAACGTCGTGACATCCGAGCAAAAAATGCAGACCGTATTTTGCCAAGTAGTCAGATGGAGTCGCCGAGTTTGCATTTGATTATCGACCGAGATTCGGTGAGTCGTCAAACCATGCAAGATCAACATAAAGCATGGCAAGATGAAATCAGTGCTCAACTTATTCAACAACGCCTACTTAGTGTTTTGAATGATGCTGCGGAGTCATTTCAATACGCGTACGCACAACCATACTCTTCAAACTATCACCGCATGATGTCTGCTGGTGTTTCATTTGCACCAGAGCGCCGAGAGAAAATCCAGCAAATCTTCATGAACACATTGACGTCCTTGCGTGACTATGGTGTTACTCAACAAGAACTCGACGGGATCATGTCGGGTTGGTATGGGGAGCTGGCTAATCTCGATTCTGATTGGTCGAAACGCAAACCTGCAGGCTATGCAGAAGCGCGTGTATTCCAACTAGAACAAGATTCAGTGAGCCAATCCAAAGCAGGCTATGAATTGAGCTTGTCGACGTTTGTTAAGAGCAATACGCTAACCCATGCTAATGAAGCGTTGGAGGCTCTTCTTTCTCAGCCAGCAAGTTTTGTTGTCGGCTTAGGTAAAACAGAAAATAAAGCTCAGTTCGCTGGAGAATTTGCCCTGTTGAGTGCCGCTTACGCACAAGCGGGGGAAAAGCCTTTGAACATGTACGCGAAAGCCGATGGTTTTGTTCAGCCAAAGAAAGAAGGCACTATTGTAAGTACTCGTGAAGATGCGGGTGGTTTCCAAGTGTATACCTTGTCAAACGGTGTGGATGTTTGGTTCCAAAAGGATGATAAAGCGGCCAATCGAGCTTATGTTTACTTCGTCAGCCAAGGTGGTAAAGCCGCGTTAGATAAGCCACTGTATCCTGCGTTTGACGTGGCAACGATGGCAGCAGCTCGTAGTGGTTTGGGTGATTTTTCTGGTTCTGAACTCGACAGTTATTTACGTAAAAACGATATCTCGTTGTTCCCTATTTTAGGACCAACTAACCATGGCATAGAGGTCATTACTCCGAAAGCGCATTTGGCGAGTGCGTTAAATGGTTTGTACAACATTGCCACTGATATCAAAGTGGATGAACGCCAACTAGAAGCGGTGAAACGAGAGTTTCTTCAGCAGCGCCGTGCCTTTTTTGAGTCGTCGATGGGGAAATGGATTAAAGCGGCGAACGAAAACTCGTACTTACCAAACAGTCGCCATCGTTTGTTACCAAGTGATGGTGTAAAGGATGTGACACCTGAGCAGGTTCAAGCGGTACATGATGCTTTGTTCAACTACAATCGCGGTTTTAAAATGGTCATTGTGGCGGATGTTGAACCAGAACAAATTACCCCATTGTTGCGTAAATACGTCGCCTCTATTGATATGCAGGTAGGGGAACCGGTGGATTACTCGATTGAGTTCAACCCGAATGCATTAAGCCGAACGGTGATGGAAGAAGGTAACGAACCGTCATCGATGTATTTATTACGTCTAACCAATCAGCACGAGTCGCCAAGAACTGGGCATGACATGATTGTGGAAGACATGCTTCAACGTATTGCGGCTGCGCGTGTTACAGAGCAATTACGTGAAGATGCAAGCTTGGATTACAGCCCGAGTATTTATCCAATCACACAAGATCGTGAAATGGTGTCCGACTGGTTCTTGGAATCTCAAATCGATCCTAAAGACGTTAGCAAAATGGATGCGCAGTTAGATAAGGTTTTTGATGAACTGGCTAAAAATATCACTCAAAAAGAGGTTGATACCGCAGCTAAACAACTTGCGGTTGCAATGAAGGATTTGGATGATAATCCGGGCCAACGTAGCTGGGCTTACACACGCTATCTTGTTCATGGATATGGTTTAAACACATTGCTTGATGTAGATAAAGCGGCTCAGAGTGTGACGTTAGAAGAAGTAAAAGCCAAAGCGAAAGAGGCATTTGGCATCAAAGCTAAGCGAACAACGATTATTCTAAATCCAAAATCGTAATCATCTACAAGGGCGACGTGTGAGTCGCCCTTTTTCTATCTCGCTTTGCCAATTCCTTGCTCGATTTAGCCACATTGGCAGGGTTTTGTTTCGCCCTTCTTTATTTGTTGTTTGTAAGTTTTTATCGCTTGTTTACGTTCTTCGTCTAAATCTGCGCGGCGCACAATCACTTTCATGCCTGATTGAGGCTTTACCTTACACGCGTAAAGAGGTGTGCCATTAACTTCTACTTTGCAAGCATGGCAGCAACCGTGTTTACGCTTGTTCTTTAGGCAGGGCGCAGCGATATTCACTTTGACCTTGCGGGCTGTTTCTACCAAGTTCTGATCATCTGGTGAAATCGCGATTTGATGGTTATCAATCTCTATGATTGCAGGTTTGAAGGTAAACATAATCTCTTAAAATTCAGTAAAACAATAACTAAGACGACAGAGGCCGAAAAAAGACGACGCATTTCCTTATTTTTTGTTCGGTTCCTTGCGATGCACTTCTAATGCTGTTTTTGTGAAGGAAAGTCGCACATTAATAATAGGCAGGAAACCATATGGTATCGCTTGAGTCTGACCTTACTCCTGATTGAAGTAAATAAAGGTTCCCCCAATGAAACGCTACTTATTGTCGACAATTTTACTCCTAAGCAGTGCCAATGTATTTGCAGAAGCGGCACCCACTCAACCTGTAGCGCCAAAACCATTTGGTTTAGAAAGCATTACTGCTGATCAGCAAGCTAAGATTGAAGAAATTCAGCTTAACTTAAGCAGTACGCTGACTCAGGAGCAATCGCCACAAGATATCCAAGAAAGTGCGAAGCAGTTTGAGAAGTTAGTAAAAGCGTCATCGTTTGACGAAGCAAAAGCAAAAGCGCTGCTTGAACGAGCTAACAAGACACAAATCGATGTCCAGCTTGCAAAACTAAAAGCACAAAACGACATTTACAACGTTCTGACTGATGAGCAGAAGTCGACGTTAGAAAAGCGCCAACAAGAACAAATTAAAAAGTTTGAATCGATGAAGCAGCAAGCTCAGTAATCGAACGATTTTAATTGTCTAATTGATTAAAAAGACACCTGATTAATAGGTGTCTTTTTTCTTGTCATTCAAAAATGAAAGGGACCTTTCCCATTCCTTAAATTAACGGTTATGAGCGGTGCTTTAAGGTCATCAAAACGTAACAAATTTAATGAGACTTATTGTGATCTTGGTTCAGTAAAAAATCCTAATGATAACTAGATCACAAAACGAAGGCTTATCTAACGGGTGAGCACCGTTCTTATCACCAAGCAAACCGCCATCTTTCTGAGTAAAAAGTCAATATAGCTATAAGTCTAGATAAATTATCAAGTTAAGAGATGTATTTACCGAACAGATCAGCACTGTCGGAAGGCCAATTCAGCTTGATATAGTCCAGAGGATTTTGTGCAGGGGATTGGGCTCAACCAATCATTGCCTGCCCTGCACCATAGCATGAGAAAAATACGCTCAAACACGGGTTAATAAGCATTGGGTAATAACTGACGAACACTCATCCTTATTACTCATGGTTGTTTGAACTATATTTTAATTATTAATAATTATAACGCAATGGAAGGTATGTTTATGAGTACCGTACAGGCAATCAGTGACAAGCGCCTTGTAAAAAAAGCAGAGAAATACCTCAAGAGTCATCATGATGAAGTGTATTGGCTAATTTGGAGAATAGGTATTGAAACAGGGCTACGAATTACCGATATCACCAAGTTGGGTTACGATAATATCAATTTCGAATCCGGAGAAGTGGTTGTGATTGAGAGTAAAGGCACGCTAGCCCGACAAGCCAGAGCGAGGCATAAAGTCTTAAAAAGTGTCAAAAATGAGTTACTTAACTACTACAAGCGTGATCACACAAAACTGCTTTCTGTTTACGTATGTGACTATCGACACATCACTGATCTTGTTCCTCGCTGCTGGAAAGATAGCGTCCAAACACGATTAGAAGAAGCAACCAAAAGTGCGCCAGTGAAAAAAAGAGTGGCTTATCTCAGTCCGCGAACATTAACGGCATTAAAAAAGCGACAAAGAGTATGGCAAGGTCGAGACAGCGGATTCATCTTTTCAAGAGCGACACTGGGCAGTAATCGTGCAAAAAGGCAGCGAGGTGTCATTTCTCGACAAGCGTGCTGGCGGGTATTCTCATGCTTATCTTGTTGTATCGATGAGCTTCGCCAACACAAGATTGGTTGTCACAGCCTGCGTAAAATCTTTGCACGTCACCTTTATCATTCAAGTGATATGGATATTGGCCTTGTTGCTACTATCATCGGTCATCAATCTGTTGCGACAACATTGAGGTACATTGGCATATCTGATGAAGATACAAGAAGGGCGCAATTGCGGCTGTTTGACTACTTTTTCGCATAGCCAATAACAACACAGTTCATATTCTCAATGACTGAGGAAGCGACCGCGACCTCATGTTTTCTAATGTCTTGAATTCCTAGCGCTGATTATTTGCGTCTTTTTTCTGCATCCATTTGTGGCTGAAACGCACGGTGAGTCATCGGTTTCTTGATAGGGTTGCTCAGGTAAAGGCTGAATCTATCGATATCAACGTAGTTGTTCTTTACCATTGAATCAAAATGCCGTTTTTGTACATTTCTCTTTATTTTTTAATGGCATAGCATCAAATAACTCGAGACAAATTCTACAACCTATCCTCCTCAAACATACAGAGCATGTCCGTATTGCTTAACTTTTTTATGCCTATTTAACCTCTTGATTCATAAGTCAATTAAGCAGTGCAGGAGAACAGAAGATGAAATCGAACTTTTCTCATCACCTTCGAATGACACGAAAGAGAAGAGGTTGGTCTCAAAGAGAGTTAGTTGAGCGCTTGCACGATCTTTCCTTCTCTTTGTTTTCTGGGCTTGATGTGAATGCACTTTCTCGTTGGGAAAGCGAGAAGATACAACCGACACCTGAACGAATGGTTCAAATATTTAGAGCTCTCAGAATCAGTGTAGATGAACTTAAGGTTTGTGGCTTTCCGAAAAAACCTCAACTGATGAAGAGATTTGAGCGCTTTCGAAGAGGAAATTTTGGACTGATTGAACTTCCCCAAAGGCAGGGGAGGTGGCGGCGTTTAAAAGAAAAAGGCAGTGGTTATAAGTTTCTTAGAAGTCTCTGTTCCGTTGAGGAGTATGAGCCGTTTGTGACAGGTAGGGAGCGAACGGAGCAGTGGTCTGTCACTGGGTGCTATTTAGCATCAGTCACATATCGAATCGAAGGCGATACTTTCATTCTTCTCCACTCTGAAAGCTTAACTTACAGTGCGTTGCTGTCGACGATTGAGCGTTTGATTGAGCTATTGTACGAAAGTAAGGCAAAATTTTTTTGGATCGTCGCGGCTGAAAGAAAAGCGGCAAAGAAAGCTCGAGTCCTTCAGCTTGAAGAGGTTGGCTTGTGTTCGAATATATATTCTGGAACGTCAGATTATGTATTAGGCGAGTTGTTGACTATTCGCTCTTGGAGCTCCTCAAATAACACTTAATTTTCACGAATTGTACGTCGAGTCATCGTTATCTTCGGAAAAACGTTTAATTGGATGAATGTAAATTGGAACAGGTAATCAAATATATAGGCTCATAACAAGAATGCATTATTTCTTGATGAAAAGGAGCGAATAATTTAGGGAGAATTAATGGTTTAGAACTTAATAACATTCACGCTAACCAAAAATCACAACGTTTGTTAAACGATACAAACACATCGAGTTGGAAATATAACTATTCCATCCACGCATTTATTAAAAACTAAATTGCAACGATAAGAAGCTATCACTTCTTGTCTGCATTTATTCGCTAAAAATACACGGGATTTAAAAATGAAAGCTAAATACATTCGCTCATCAATCGCAGCTACTTTTCTTTTTGGACTGATGTCTGCAACCCCTGCTTTGGCAGAAAACACGACCAACGTTTACTTCAAAGGTGAAATCGTAGAATCAGCATGTGGTCTATCACCAGACAGCATCGATCAGACAATCCAACTTGGTCAACAGCCAACGCATATCTTTAAAGCAAAAGGTGACCGCTCTACACCAGTGCCTTTCCAAGTGAAACTGACGGACTGTGATACGACTGTAGCAACAAAAGCGGAATTCACATTCGATTCTAACCCAGACACTACTGGCGACCTATTCAGCGTTGAAGGCGGTGCAACGGGCGTTGGCGTACGTATCCTTCACGATGGTAACCCAATCGACAACGGTGACGTAGCAGCAAGCAACGTAATCGTAGACGGCACAAACATCGCGTCTTTCTCTGCAGCGTATGAAGCAAACGTAGACGTAACAGCAACACCTGTTACAGCGGGTGTTGCAGAATCTTGGGCGCTACTACGCGTAACGTACCCATAAGCAGTTGCCGAGAGAGCTTTGGCTATTTAGCCAAAGCTCTCGTTCTAATAAAAAACACTGGTTGATAAAATGCGTCGTCATTTACTCGGTTTAATAATTGTACTTTCCTTTCCTTCTTTTTCTTACGCGACCAGCTTCAATGATTATTTTATAAGAAGTAAAAATAGTGTCGATTTAAGCAAATTCTCGAATGCGAACTTTGTGGAAGACGGTAAATATGAGCTAGAGGTTTATATTAATGGGGAGTTCTTAACCAAAGAAAATATTGTATTTAATAACAATAAACCCTGCATTTCTGATGCATTAATGGACAGCCTTCCTCTTAGCGAGCGTGGTTATAAAGTCTACAAAGAAAACGCGATCTCAGTTGATGGTGGCGTGTGTTATCAGTTTGACGATGTTGGCTACACCAAAGTCACGTCCGATCTCGGTAAAGCACGTTTAGACATCACGACGCCGCAAGAATACATCGCCAATGAGTACAAATATGGCTTTGTGCCTGATCGTTTATGGGACGATGGCATCGCCGCGCTCTATCTGGATTACAACGTTAACTATTTTTCTAGCCAACAAGACGATGAAAACGGTTGGAATGACGATCTATCCACCTATGGCATTGTTGGGCTAAATGCCGGAGCGTTTCGCTTTCGAGCAAATTACCAAGCATCTAACAACTACTCGGGTGACTTTACTTCATTGTATGGCTACGCGCCGATCCGCAGCATTAAATCGAAATTGACGTTCGGTAATACCCAGTTTGGCTCGGACGTGTACGATTCGTTCCAAATGACGGGTGTTCGCCTGCAAAGCGATGACCAAATGCTGCCATCGAACTTGCGCGGTTACTCGCCAGTGGTCTCTGGCACGGTCAATACCAATGCGGTGATCACCATTCGCCAGCAAGGCAACGTACTTAAAGTAGTGAATGTGAATGCGGGGCCGTATCTGATTGATGACCTGTCACAAGCGTCTCAAGGTACGTTGGATGTTGAGGTCAAACAAGCTGACGGGACGATTCAACGTTACCAAGTGAACGGTGCAGATGTGCTGTACCTAACGCGACCTAATCACGTGCGTTATAGCGTTTCAGCGGGCATACCGGACAGTGATGCTTATGAGCACACGCCAGAGTTTTTCTCCGCCGAAGCGTCCTATGGTGTCAACAACTACCTGTCGTTGTTCTCTGCAACGCTGCTCTCTGAAGATTACCAATCTTACACTTTCGGTAGTGGTATTAACCTGAATTACTTCGGGGCGGCTTCATTCGATATTTCTTCTGCACAGGCGAAATTAGGCGACGACACGGATGCCTCTGGCTTGTCTTATGGCTTTACTTACAACAACACGCTGACCGACTTTGGCTTGGGCTTACGTGTGGCAGGCTACCGTTTTTCGGAAGAGCAATATTACGAATTTGATGAGTATTTGAAGTCTTATGATGACCGCACTTCTTCCATCGTCTATGCCGCGAACAACAACCGCAAAGATGAAAAATATATTGCACTAACCCAGAGCTTTGGCTCGACCAGTGCGTATTTGTCTTACACCTCAAACAACTATTGGGACAATCGCCGCGACAGTTCTCGTTACGACGTCAATATTTCGCATCCGTTGAAGATCAACGGGATCGATCTCTACTTAACGATGAACCTGTACAAGTCGAACGATTCATACATTAGTTACGACTACGAGTCGGGCATTAATGAATACTCGCCAAGCATTGACGAAAAAGGCTGGTCATTGGGGATCTCTATTCCTATCGGTGGCAGCAACACTGTCTCAGTTCAAACTAATTCACGCAGTGGCGACTACTCTCAAAACCTTGCCTACTCGGGATACAACAATGATGACGGTTCTAACTATCGCGTTGCTTACGATGTTTACGAAGGGGAATCCAACGGCGTAAGTGGCAACTACAATCGTGATTTCTCATTCATGTCGACGTCTGTGGGTGGCAGTTACAAAACCAACTCGTACAGCCAAGTAAACGCCAATGCGATGGGGACAGTGCTGCTTTCAAAACATGGCTTGGCATACAGCGCACTTAACTCGGGTACGTCGCGCATTCTTATCGACTCGAATGTACCAGACGTCACCATTAACGGCAGCAACAACGAAGAGACCAATGCGTTTGGCTTGGCGCTGATCAATGGCGTGACGCCTTATCAAAAGAGCTACAACACCATCGATTACAAATCACTACCTGATGATGTTGAGGTGCTCGGCAGCGTTAAGAGCATGGTGCTGACCGAAGGTGCGATCGGCTATCAAAAAATTAAGGCCCGCCAAGGCAGCAACTTTATGGCGCGCTTGCAAGGCGAACAAGACATTCCGTTTGGCGCATTGGTGTTTGACGACGAACTCAATCAAGAGATTGGCATTGTTGGGCAAGACTCAACGGCTTATCTGGTCGGCGTCAATCTCGATTCAAAAATCAGTGTGAGCTGGGGGGATAACCAAAGCTGCCACTTAATCATCGATGACTCAATTCTAAACAGTAAAGAAGTCATCCGTTCCGTTCATTGTGATAATTAATCAGTAGTTGAGAAGTTATGAAAAAATCAATTCTAGCCGTCATGTGTTGTTTGATGGTCTCGGCATCGGCGAATGCGGCATTGGCTTTAGACCGAACTCGTGTGGTTTATGAAGGTAACTCAAAGGTAGAGACCGTCAAAATCAAGAATCCCGCTGACATTCCATTCTTGGCGCAATCTTGGTTGACGGACATGGACGGAAAGGATGTAGAAGACAAATTCATCGTTGTTCCACCTGTGTTGAGAATCGAGAGTAAAGATTACGCCATGTTGCGCATCAAATCTCTGCCAACGGCTTCCCAACTGCCGCAAGACAGGGAAACAGCTTACTTCTTACATGTTCGCGAAGTGCCGCCTTCGGAGCATGACAAGCATGATGATGCTGTTGCAGAGACCGCCAGTGGTTCTATCCAAATCGCAATTGAATCGGTGATCAAATTTTTCTATCGACCTTCCAGTTTGGACAAGATTAAGCGTGTCGATAAAGCGGTGGCGAGTGCGACCAAAATTAAGCGCACGGGCAGCAATAAGATCTTGGTAGAAAACGGTTCGCCATTTTACGTGACTTACTCTGAGTTGATGGTGGGGAAAGCGAAGAAAGACGCGACGGGTTTCACCCCTGTGATGCTTGCGCCGTTCACCAGCAGAACGTTGAAAGTAGAAAAAAGCGACCGATACACGTTAAGCCACATCAATGATTATGGTGCCACGGTGAGCAACACCTATTTCTGCAATTCAAAAAACATTTGCACTGCCAAAGACGAAAGTGAGGGGTAATGATGAGAGCGTTATTTCTAACTCTTTGTTTGCTCGTTACGGGGCTTTCAATTGCTCCCAATGCGTGGGCATTAGCCTGCTACAGCACAGAAGCTGGTGGTAGTTTTGGTGGCAGTGGTCCTGGCGGTGTAAGCAGTTTCTACATTGACCCTTCTGCATCGGTACCCATTGATGCGCCTGATGGGCAAGTGGTATGGCGTGGTCCCTCTCAAACGGTGAATGTTACTTGCTATAAAGATGCGACGAATTTCCCTCACTTGAAGGATTTCCCCGAACAAGTGTTCTTTTGGCCCGGTAAAACGGGTGATACCGTCGTCCCGAATATTCCCGGTATTAAGGTGGGGTTTCGATATGAAGGCCGAGATATTTATGGCGTAAAAACCGCAGTTGATGGCTTCAGGGTTCCTCAGTGTAGTGCTAGTGAAGACAACAACGCTTGTGAGTCACGCACTAAAACATCCAAAACCATTACATACCAGCCCATCATTGTTACGGGGCCGGGGGACTTCTCTGGATATAGCGCGCCGGTCAACATTTTCCAGTTAGATGGGGAGTTGGGCTACAACGGGGCGTATGCGAACTATCGCAGTGTGATTCAGAACATGGATATTCTTAAGCCTTCTAAATGTTTGGTTGAGCTGGAGATCAAGAACAACAACATCGACTACGGGCGCATTGGTGTGGACGATATTGTGCAAACCGAGCCTCGCCCTCTCACTATTATCGTTCGCAACTTAAAGTACGGTGCCGATTGTCCATCCGTTAAGCTACGTGGCTATTTTGATAATGTTCGAGACCTGAACAACCGATCTTACGTCCCTGTTTTTGACGAAAGCGGTACGGAAATCAAATCCTACGGCATCAAGCTTTACACTCCGAGTGGTGAAGAAGTGCAACTTAATGAGCCTGTCGGTGATGGTTACGAAGTAGAGCAAGTCGGCTATGACCGTTACTTCGCCAAACTGGTGCCTTTCGACCCTGCCAACATTAAGAAAGGGAAGTTCGAGGGAATGGTGGTGTACACCGTTTCTTACTTATAGGAGAAGGCTTGTGAATTACAAACAAATGATTTTGTTCGCGATTTCTGTTTTTGCTCTCTCCCCAGTTTTGGCACAAGAGGCTCAGCAAGTCGACGAACCCGAGAAAGGCGTTATCGATACTTTGGTATCCAATGGATTGTATTTTCAAGTGGGAGGGGGACTCGCTCAATTTAAAGACGATCCTTACAAGCACGATAACGACATTACCAGTTTGAAGTACAGCTTAGGTATCTCGACGCAGCCTTTTGATTATGAGTTAGGTTATCGCAGCTTATCGGACGGCAATGGTTTTGACATGAAAGGTTTGGACATTCTCGCCAAACACAAATGGTCACTGTGGCGCGATGGTGGTTTGTTTGCTGGTGTGGGTGGGTACATCTACAACGCCGACATGGACAAGCCACAGTTGGATTCACCGACAGAAACTAGCGGCGTGGCACCGTATCTGTCGTTGGGTGGCTACTATGCCTTAAGTGAGTACATCGACGTCTCGTTGCAATTTGACAATCTGTTTAATGTCAGTGTGCTCGATCAGTACTACGACAAAAAAGACACCAAACAGTTGCGTCAGGTTAACTTGTCTTTGGTGCTTCATCCGTGGTCGAGCAGCAGTTACGATCCGCAACCTATTGAGTACATAGAAGATGCGCCAGAAGAGCAAACCGTGATTCTAGCGGAGAACAGTCCGGTTTATAGCTACGACGATGCAGCGCTCAACCCACAGATGGAAGCTCAATTGATGCAATTGGCCAGTCGAATTACTGAGTTGGAAAGCTATGAAGTGGTGGTAACAGGAGGGGCCGATAGTAAGCCAGCTTATCTGGAATACAACAATCACTTAGCGAGAGAGCGAGCAAAAGTCGTGGCGGATTTCTTGATTTTACATGGCGTGAAAGCGGACAACATTCGTCTTGAGACGTCAGTCATCGAACAAGAACATCGCGAGCAAGCCGCGCGTAAAGTGGAAATTACGGTCAATGGAACCGAATTGGTGGAGCCAGAATAAGAGCTTTCTTCGTTTCTGACCAAAAATAAAAATCCCTCGCCAATCGACGAGGGATTTTTGTATTCGTAGAGAGGAGGTTAATTCTCATCCCTTTTGAATGTCGAGATCAGTAACGATTAATCGTTCTTCTCTTTACCGTAAACGCGTACGCCCGCTTTAGAGCCTTCTGAGTTACCGTACACTTCGATGTTTTTCACACAGCGACGGTAACCGAAGTAACGCCAGTCGGTCATCTTGTCTTTCTTTAGATCACGGTGGAAGCGAATGGTTTTCTCGTCACCGTTTTGGAATCGCACAACGACCTTTCTTAGTTCTAGGTCTTTCTCTGCTTTCACTTTGATCGCGTTGGTGTTGCGGCAAATCACCATTGGGATTTTTGCAGCTAGGTTACCGTGCTCAAGCAAGATAGTACGACCTAAAGTGAATTTATCGTCTGCGTGTGCAGGAGCGATAAGTGTTGTTGCAGCCAATGCTGCCGTGATAATAGCGGTATAAATTCTCATTTAAAAAATCACCAAAACACAGGAGCGCGAATCATAGTCGAGAGGAATGAAAAACAGCTAGCAATATTTTCTGATGTGGATGAAGTTTCACAATTCGCTGACTTTAGGCGAAGAAAGCAACAACTGTGTTAAGGAAAGGGCTAATTTCCCTCGCAACTTAGTCGGATCAAAAAAGAACCTGTTTTAAAGAGCACCAATTTGTGCCCTTTCATTTTGCTGCAATCATGCGCTTTTGCGAGCTTGTGACTTATCGGTTTTATTGGTTTCAGTGGACTTTTCTTTCAGCGTCACCACTTCTTTTTCTGGGAGTTCTGCGGCCTCTCCGAAGAACTTACCACCCGCTTCGATACTCAAGTTGTTGCTCCAGATTTTGCCACTGACACGGCCTTTTGCTAGCACCTGGATGTGTTCTGCATGGCAGTTACCATCAAGTAGGCCATTGACGATCAGTTGTTTAGCGTAGATGTCGCCTTTAACACGGCCGCTTTCTGCGACGACCAATGTGCCCTCGACGTGCAATTGGCCTTCGATAATGCCATCAACCTGAATATCGCTTTCTACTTTGAGTTCTCCGCTAACAGAACAGCCTTTGGCGATGAGAGTTGAAGCTGATGAGCCACTCGCTGTTCCACGGTTTTGATTAAAGATTCCCATCGTATTCTTCGCTCCTTGGTAAAGATGTCTTCAAAATTATTGAGGTTCCAATCCACGAATGGCCTTGGGTTTACGGCTCTTCCAATAAATCTCACTTCATAATGAAGGTGAGGACCAGAAGAGAGCCCGGTGTTACCAGATATGGCGATGAGCTGGCCTTTTTTGACGAACTCACCGGTTTTGACTTTGAACTCTTTCAAGTGGGCATAAGCGCTCGAAAAGCCAAAGGAATGCTGTATACGCAGTAAGTTTCCATACCCTTTACTACTTCGGCGTGTGGTCTCTATTACGCCATCAGCAGAGGCATACACTTTGGTACCAGTGTTAACCGCAAAATCTAATCCTCGGTGCATTTTTGTTTTTTTGGTAACCGGATGAACGCGCTTGCCAAACCCCGATGAAAGCCGTGCTTTACCGACTGGAGAGCCGTTGGGGATTTGGTTGAGCATCACCATTCGAACATTGGATGTGATAGCGGCGGTATCAAAGCGCGCATCCAAACTCTCAGTGTTGGATTCGTTGGCGACACCGAGCACTTTCTCCAATTCGCCCAAACGCTCCGAGACCAATTGAACGCGCTCTTCTCGCTCCGAGAGGTCATTCTCTAGCTCTGATTTCAGAGCCTTTAGCTCACTTAATTCCTGACCCATACTACGCGATTGCTCGGTTAACTTTGCTTGCTCAAGTGCGGCGTCATCGACCTGAGAATAAAGATGATTGATCAAGATAGCGGTTGCGGTTAATCCCAAAATAAATGCCACCAAGCCCGTTTTAAAGTTGCGCTGCATGGTTTTGCTGAAGTACCAATGCTTAGAACCATTGATGTTGGAGATAGAGATAGTCAGCTGATCTTTCATGGTGATTAATGGCGCGATAGATGTTCAACATTCGTTATTGATAGCTCTGACTGTAAGTAAAAGTACGACCGTCTTCTAGAGGAGGAATCGACGAAAATGTCAGGTCGTGAGCTGTTTTCAGACAATAGAGAAAAATCGGCAATTGGATTTAATATTGCGTGGATTTTGGCCGGTAGGGTATAGCATTTATGAAATTTTATTGAGTAAGTTGCTAATAGTGTGGTTTCGCAGTTTAACCGACTTCACGGTTCATCTTATAAATGTTGGATATCTTAAGAAATTGGCATTCAGCAAATTGATAACTTTGTTTGGGGGTTTATGATGGCGTTGCACGCAAATTAACGTCTGAGTTCCCGAATGGTGATTCTCATCCTTTATGGCGTTCATTAAAGGCTTAATGCTCACTCAAACCTACTGATTGGTTTGAGGAAATAAAACCAAGACAACGGAGTTGGTCGTGAAAAAATTATTATTAGCTACTGCAGTGGTCGCAGCAGCCGGTGGTGCCGCATATGTGTACCAAAACAATCTTGCCCAAGGTGAATCTTCAAGCTCGCTACTTGCTCAAGTTCCAGCTGATACCTTGTTGATCACTTACCAAACAGAACCTTTCAATCACTTCGAGTACATGAACGCTTTCGGTACATCACAGCAGCCACCTATGTCGGAGTTGTTCGCGGAAGAAGAGCTGACGTCTGGTCTCAAGTTTGCCGTCAATTTCTTAGATGCGTACATGGCAGCAGCCTCTTCCCCTGAGAATTTAAAAGCCTTCTTAGGTACCGGTGATATGGTCAACCCAATCATGTACACCCTAGGTCTTGTACCTGTTTATAAAGTGCAGTTGGAGAACCCTGCAGCGCTTTGGAAAACACTGGATGAGCAAGAGCAACTTGCTGGCATCCAACATGAACTTGTGAAGCTAGATACGGTGGAGTTCCGCCGCTACGAGTTGACAGATTCGCAAGATCCACAACTGGGCATTGGTCTTGCGGTGGGAGTGGTTAATAACGTACTTACCGTGACTTTCGACATTCCAGAGCTGGGTGTTGAGAACCCACTTAAATTGGCTTTTGGTCTTGAATCTCCAAAGAGCAGCATTGTCGATTCTGGCCGTCTAGAGGCAGTGCAAACTAAGTACGGAATGAACAACAACTCGTTTGGGATTTTCGACATTCGAGAAATCATTAAAGGTCTAACGACACTTGATGGCAACAGAATGGCACGCCAACTTAAGAATGTCGATTCTGACACGACTTTAGAGCAACTGCGTTCTCCGGCGTGTCACACTGAGTTCACTCAAATCGCTGAAAACTGGCCACAAATGGTCGCGTTTGCCGAGTACAGTGCGGGTGACGACAAAGCTCGCCTCAACGGTAGTTTTGTTGTTGAATCGAAGAACCAAGTGATCCTTGAGGCGCTGAAATCTATGCGTGGCGTACTGGCAGAATCCAACGGTGAAAAAAGCATGTTTAGTGTGGCATTAGGCCTAGACGTTGCTACGTTGGCGCCTGCGATTGGTAAGATCTGGACAGATTTAACCACGCCAGAATACCAATGTTCAATCCTAGCGCAAGCGCAAAATGACATGCGTGGCCAAAACCCAGCTCCGGCGATCAGCATGGGCGCGGGTATGGCAAATGGCTTAAAAGGTTTAAGCATGGAAATGTTCGGTCTTGATGTGAACATGAATGGCCAGTACGGACCTGAGCTAGGTCAGTTGGATGCGATCTTCTCTATCTCAGCAGATGATCCAAACATGTTGCTGCAAACGGCACAAATGTTTATTCCTGAGTTGGCACAGATTCAGATCCAACCGGACAACCAACCGGTGAACATCGGTGGTCTGATTGAACCATACGCAGGTAAGCCGATGGACGTGTTTGCTCGTCTAAACGGTAGCCACCTGACGCTTTACAGCGGTGATGCATCAGCAGCAGCGAGTGAGAAAGTCATGGCTCAGCCGCTAACGGCAAATGGTCTATTGAGCTTCACTATGGATTCGGACCGCGTACTGGAAGTGATTGAAACAGCATCGGAAGTGTCTGGTGAGCCAGTACCAGAAGACGTGAAGATGAGCCTACAAGGTGAGCTTATCGGTGGTATGGCTTTGGACGTAACCAAAGATGGCATTGCGTTTGACTTCGATTACACAAGCTCAACCAAGCCACAAGTGAAGGTAGCGCAGCAATAAGCGTGACTCACCGGCTTCAATCTCGAAGCATTTCTTCATAATCAAAAGGCGACTTCAGTGTCGCCTTTTTTGTTTTTCTCGCGACAGCCCTTCAATGTCTTCTCTTTCATTCAAAAGTAACCTTCAAATAAGATCTAAAAAAATCAGTGGGATGGATCTTTTCTTCTTATCAATGATCAAATGTATCTTTACTAAAACTGTACGGTACAGTACAGTTTGTAAAAATCATTAAGTTGGGTTTCAAAAATGAAGAAGAAAGTCATTGCGTTGTCGCTTGTTATTGGTTCGTTAGTCGCTGCAGGTTGTGCGTTATACCAACCTAATACGGTGACCACCGATAACGCTTATGTTCACTCGGATGTGACGGCGATTTCTCCGGAAGTCGGTGGGCAGGTAAGCCAACTTTTTGTCGAAGATAACCAGTGGGTCAGCAAAGGTGCGCCACTGTTTTCGATTGATGATGAAGATTTCATTGCCAACCAAGAAATCGCGAAGTCAGCGTTAGATGTCGCAAAGGCTGCACTGACGGCAAACCAAACCAAAACCGAAATGCAGCTGGTAAAGATCGAGCAGGCGAAACAGGGCATTCACAGCGCAAATGCTAACGCGGAACATCAAGCGGCGGAGTTCAAACGTCTTTCACGCTTGGTACAAAAACAGTCGGTGAGTAAGAACCAATTTGAAGCGCAAAGAACGCGTTCTATTGAAGCAAGCAGCAATCTTGAAACTGCCAAGCTAGCACTAGCCGCTGAACAGAAGCAGCTCGATGCGCTAGTAACAGAAAAGATGCAGTTAACCGCGCAACGCAAGCAAGCAGAAGCGAACTTGAGACTGGTAAATATCGCCCTTGAGCGAACCATCGTTCGAGCGCCATTTGATGGTTATGTGGCAGACAGACAAGTGCAAGTAGGTAAGTTTGTTCAACCGGGTATGGGGTTGATCGTGATGGTGCCGGATTACGTTTGGATAGAGGCAAACTTCAAAGAGACTCAATTGGAAAACGTTGCACAAGGGCAAGATGTAGAAGTGGTGTTAGACATGTTCCCTGATCATCCGTTGCATGGTCGTGTATCTTCAATTACCCCTGCAACAGGCGCGCAGTTTAGTCTGTTGCCACCGCAAAATGCGACCGGTAATTTTGTGAAAGTAGTACAGCGCGTGCCAGTGCGTATTGAGTTGGATATCCCACAAGAGCTGAAACAGCGCATCTACCCTGGCTTGTCGGCTGAAGTGTCGATTGAGACCGCAACGCAAGGTTAATCGTCATGAAAACACGTTCACCATTGCTGATTTTCGCGCTGTTTGCCATTGCGGCTTTTGGGATCAATTCGGTGATGTTTACTGAGTTGTCCCACGAGATGGCAGCCGCAACCGGTTTATCCGTAGATGAAGTCGAGCTAGTGAAAATCGGCTTTATGATCACTCAAGTGTTGGGGTTTATGTTTACCCCTATCTTGGTGCGTAAGCTTGGTACGTCACTGCCATTACACTCTGCATTGCTGGTGGGTTTGGGAACGAACCTTGCGCTCTATTGGACTGGTCAGCATGCGCTGCTATTCACGCTAACTTGGTTAGTAAGCGGCTTTTTCATGAGCATGTTGTTGGTGGTGGTGAACCTTTATCTACTCAATACCTTTGAGCAGCGCTGGTTGCCTGCAATTATTGCGCTGACACTGATCTTCTCAACACTGTTACCAATGGGCGCTTATCCGTGGTTGGTGGCTGAGATTGTCGAAGTGTTTGACTGGTCGTTTCTGAATGTTGCCTCGGCTTGGTTGTACTTTTCGGCTCTAGTGATGATCGGCGTATACAAACTTCAGGCGATTGAGATTGAAACCAAGCCAAAGTCTTCAGGTTCGGTGTACCTCGTACTCGCGTTAACGATGAGTTTGGTGGTGTTCCTACTAATGCGCGGCAGCTACTACAACTGGTTGGATTCAAACTGGTTTGTACAGGCTTCTTCTGTCGCTGCGGCACTGGTTTTGTTGGCGGTGTATCAGTTGGTGAAAACGCGCCAATTGGATACTGCGTCGATGCAATTGCACGGTAAGTTAAAGACCAACGTGTTTATGTATAACGCCTTTCTTGCGGGCTTTGCCGTGATGGCAAGTACGGTGCTGTTTGCCAACTTCCTAAAAATGGCGATGCACTATAACAGCCTCAATGCGGGCTATGCACAGTTGCCATCGTTTTACGCCATGTTGGTTGGCATGCTGGTCAGTGTGTTGGTGTATTACTTCCGCCGTCCGCTGGCGGATGCAGTGGTACCTTTTGGCGTGCTGATGATCTTATTGTCGGTGCACGAGTTCAGCCAATTACCAAGCTTTGTTGGTACAGAGTCACTACCCATCCCAATGCTGTTACGTGGTTTTGGTGTTGGCTTGTTGAATGTGTCGGTGACGATTGCGGTGTTGATGTACTTCCAAGTAGGACAGCGTTTAGAAGGCATTGCTAACTTCTATCTGTTCCGAACCATGGGCGGGGTGATTGGCGGGGCGTTTTTCTCTCGTGTGATTCAAAGCCACAGCGCGCAAGCATCGGGCGAAATCGGTCGCACTCTGGACGGTTCAAACCATGTATTTGCGGCTTACGAACAAGCATTGAGCAGCGCGATTCTGACTCATGGCCGCTTACCTAATCCGGCACTCGGCATGAGCCAGATTAGTGCGGTTGTGAAAGAGCAAGCGACGACATTAGCTCTGAGTAATTCGTTGGTGATGTTTATTGTCTCTATTTTTGCGCTTGCGCCAATCTTATTGATTGGTAAGAAGCTAGCCGCAAAACAAGAAGCGCACTGAGGTTATGTAAATAGAACAAATAGCTAGCCAAGCAACCCGGTAACTAAGCCGTAAAAGAACAAAGGGAGCCAATGTGCTCCCTTTGTTTTTTAGTTTTGAGGTTCTTATCGCTGATAAAGTTTAAGGAACGCCGCCACCGCTTTTTGTGTGTGCGAATCCAATTCTTCATCGCTTAAGAAATCAAAGCCCATCAGTGCCATGTTCTGGTGATCCATTTTGATCAGCGCGAGTAGCTGACCACAAGCTAAATCGGCATCGTCGATGTTAAGCTGCTGGCTGATGGTGTCGGTTTTTAAAAACTCAATTAAGTATTGATGAATGCGCTGAGGCCCGGTTTGCCAAAACTGATTTGGAACCGAGTCATGTTTGTTGAAGTCGGCAGAGATGATGCGATAAAGCGATAGGATTGGGTTAGAGCAAATGCCGCGTAGATACTTCTTCGCGAAGTCTTCTAAGGTTTCTCTGAGTGGTTCATTCTGTTTATCAGCAAGCTGGAAAACGGACTCTAGGCTGATCTTGGTGTTATGCGCGAGCACTTCAACAAACAACCCTTCTTTGTTGGAAAAGTAACGATACAGGGTCTGTTTTGAACCACCACAAATTGCAACGATTTGATCGAGTGACGTGTCCTTGTAACCCTGTTCAATAAACAGCTCGGTTGCCACTTCGATGATTCGAGTTCTTTTCTTTTCAGTAGATGCGCGCATAACTAAATCAGCCTAAATAAAACTGTTCAGTACAGTATCATTATTGCCGTCGAGACACACCGATTTTCCGTGTTTACCGCTTCTTCATTGACCAAAATTAAAAAAGGCGACACGAGGCCGCCTTTGGAATCAGATTGGGTTACGTTAACGTCGGTAGTACAACGAAATGCGGTTGCCGTTAATCTCTTGCACGATAAATGGAATCTCGTAAATATCGCTCAGCACTTCGGCATCAATCACTTCTTCAACCAAGCCTGCTTTGATGACTTCACCAAGTTTCATCGCTACGATGTGGTCAGAGTAACAAGACGCAAAGTTGATGTCGTGAATTACGATTACTACGGCTTTGTTCTTCATTTCCGCTAGCTTGCGAAGCGTACTCATGATGTCGACGGAGTGTTTGATGTCGAGGTTATTCAGCGGCTCGTCCAAGAAGATGTAGTCGGTATCTTGCGCTACCACCATAGCAATAAACGCCATTTGACGCTGACCGCCCGATAGTTGGTCGATAAAGCGATCTTTCAAATGGTCGATTTCCAGATGCTGCATCGATTCATCAATGATGCGGTGATCTTCTTCTGTCAGACGACCTTGCGAGTAAGGGAAGCGACCAAACGCCACTAAATCACGTACCGTAAAGCGCATGTTGATGTTGTTTGACTGACGCAGCACTGATAGGCGCTTTGCCAAGTCTTCGGTGTTCCATTGGTCAAGCGGCTTATCACCAATCACGACGCTACCAGCATCGCTTTCTGTTAGTCGGCTCGCCATAGATAGCAAGGTACTTTTACCCGCGCCGTTCGGACCAATAATGCTGGTTACTTTGCCAAGTGGAAAAAGGGCATCGGCGTTTTTTACCACGTATTTTTCGTTGTATTTTTTGCTAAGACCTTGAATACGGATCATGTGATAAACCCTTAATCGAATTTGTTTTTCATAAGCAGAAGCAAGAAGTAGCCCCCGCCGATAAAGTTGATAATAACGCTGATGGTGGTGTCGAAATCGAACAGGTTTTCGACCACCCATTGACCGCCGGACAGCAGCACAACCGACAAGACTGAGCTCGCCACAATCAATAAGCGATGCTGATAGCCAGTGAAAATTTGGCGAGCCAGAGCCACAACAATCAGACCAAAGAACAGAATTGGACCAATCAAAGCGGTCGAGATAGACACCATCAAAGTGATGATGAACATGACTTGCATGGTCAGTTTGTGGGTATCCACACCTAGGCTTTTCGCGTTATCGACACCAAGCCACATTACGTCTAATTTATGGGCAATACGCATTAGGTACGCACCACACAGCAGCATCGGAACCACACACCAGTACACCAATTCACTGTTGATGTTGTTGAAGCTCGCGAACATCGAACTTTGGATGAAGGTGAACTCATCTGGGTCGGTGATCATGGTGAAGAAGCCGGTGACGCTATTGAACAAGCTGCTCAGTACGATACCAATCAACAACAAGGTGAAGATGTTGCGCTGACGACCACGGAAATAGAAGCTGAACAAAGTCATCGCACACACAATCATGATGCCGGTCGACAGTACGAAGTTGAGTTTGCTGTTGATAACCAAAGCACTCAAGCCACCAAACATCACCACAAGCAGCACTTGAATCATCACGTACAAAGAGTCAAAACCCAGAATCGAAGGGGTGAGGATTCGGTTGTTGGTGATGGTCTGGAAAATCAATGACGAAGATGCAATCGCCATTGCTGCCAAGACAATCGCCAGTACTTTCGGGATGCGGCGTGACAAGAAGAACTGGTAGTTATCTGGCGTTAAGCCTTTACCGATGAACACCGCACAAATCAAAACCGCCGCGATTGCCAGCAGCGTTACTTTCATTGAATCACGCATTTGATTTGTCTCTCAGAACTAGGTAAATGAAGATTGAGCCACCCAAGATGCTGATGATCATCGAAATTGGAATCTCGTAAGGGAAGATAATGAGGCGACCGAGGATGTCGCAAGTAAGCACCAAAATCACACCTGCATATGCCGTCCAAGGTAAGTTGCGACGCATGTTGTCACCAATGAACAGCGATACTAGGTTTGGTACGATAAGCCCAAGAAACGGAATCATACCAACGATCATCACCACCGATGACGACAGCACAGCCACAAGAATGACACCGACCAATACGATGCGTTGGTAGTTCAAACCAATGTTTTTTGCGAAGCTCTCGCCCACACTCGCCGCACTAAAGCGGTTGGCGTAAGCGTAAGCCAGAACCGAGACTGGCAGAGCGAGATACAAGAACTCGTAGTTACCGCGCAATACCGATGCGAAGTTAGCCACCGTCCAAGAACCAAGGGTCTGTACTAGATCGTATTTGTAGGCAATAAAGGTGGTCATGGACGAAACCACGTTGCCGTACATGATGCCTATCAGTGGGACGAGCACGGTGTTCTTAAACTTCAATCGTTGCAAGAAGCGCACGAAGATCACCGTACCAATCACAGAGAACGCGAAGATGGTGATCAGGTGTACCCAACTGCTCATGTCTGCAAACAGAATCAGCGCGACGATATAGCCGAACATTGCCCAATCGACCGTACCCGTGGTGGACGGGGCAGCAAAGCGGTTTAGTACGATCTGCTGCATGATCAAACCTGCGATACTTAAGCCTGCGCCAGCTAAGACGATGGCCAACAAGCGGGGTAATCGGCTAACCAGCAAGATGTTCAAACTGTGGCTGTCACCGGCCAAAATCTGCGAGAGAGAAACGTTCGCCACCCCAACCAGCAAAGAGGCGCAGGCGAGTACGACGAGTAATAAAAAAGCCAAGATATGATGTAATTTCATGGTGTATTTATAGGGTGATAAAAACAACAATGCCCTTTCGCACCGTGAAGTGGGAAAGGTCATCTTTTAGAGTGAGACTGAACCGAGTCTGTTAGTTTGCAATGACTTGGTTCAGCTCTTTAATCATGGTTTGCGTCGATTGGTAGCCACCTGCGGTTAAGTACCAAGCTGCTGGGTCCATAAACAGCACGCGGTTGTTTTTCGCCGCCGGTGTGGACTTGACAAGATCGTTGTCGAACAGCTGTTTTGCTTTACCACTGCTCTGACCGATAGCTTGTTCGCGGTCAAGGATAAGCAGTACCTCAGGTTGCGCATCAGCAATGTATTCGAATGAAATCAGGTTACCGTGAGTGCGTGGTACAGATTTCACGTTCTCAGAAGTCGACGTTGCAAAACCTGCTTCTTCATACACGAATGAGAAACGGCTGTTAGTGCCAAACATCGCCAAGCTGTTACCGCTGTTTGAGACGGTCAGTGTGCGTGGTGGCTGAGCTTCTACTTTTGCGTGCAGATGATTAATTTGTTCTTGAACGCCTTCAATCAACAGCTCTGCCTGCTCTTCTTTGTCGAAGATGTCACCCAGCGTACGCCAGTGTTCTTGGGTTGTTTTCCAGTAGTCGGTAGTGTCGATACGGAACATGTAAGTTGGCGCGATGTCGCTCAGATCCTTGTAGATATCTGCCATGCGACCTTCCGCGATGATTAAGTCTGGTTTAAGCATAAACAGCGTCTCGAAGTTCACTTCTTTCACGCTGCCCGTGTTTGCGAACGAGTCGATTTGGAATTTTTCTAGTGACTTTGGCAGCAGCGTCTTTGGCATGCCGACGGGTGTTACGCCCAAAGCATCAATGTAGTCTAAACTGCCGTAGCCCAATACAACGACGCGTTGTGGTACGCCATCAATGTCTACAGTGCCCAAGCTGTGTTGGTAGGTTTTAGCCATTGCCCCCATAGGAGCCAATGCAAGCAGCAAAGCTCCCGTTGCTACGCGAAGAGAAGTTTTACCAAACATAATGATTTCCAAAAGGTGCGATGCAATCTCGCAAGAGTGCCTTAAAAACAAATAATGCTTTAAAAAATAGAGCGCGAGATTAGTCGTAAAGCGGTATAACTTATTTGATTAAAATCAAATAAGAATGATTATTGATTGCAGACACATTAGCAGATAGTCTATATGCAGCAACAGAATTAGCGGAATAGTGAGTATTCAAAAAATGAATTTAGCTCAAGTCGACTTGAACTTATTGTTTATTCTCAAACACCTACTTGAAGAGAAGCATGTTTCCAACACCGCGGTATCGCTCAATATGAGCCAACCATCGGTGAGCCGCTCTTTACAGAAACTCAGAAACTTGTTCAACGATGAGCTGTTAGTACGTACTGCACACGGCTATGAATTGACCCCAAAAGCGGAAGTGATCAAGCAAGATTTGAACACGGTGTTAACTGGGCTAGAAAAGCTGATGTACGGCCAGTCATTTGTGCCAGAAAAGAGCAACGGTACGATCCGTTTTTACGGCTTGGTTCCGCAGGTGATTTTCTTACTGCCACCGATTGTTTCGCGTATCCGCGAAGAAGCGCCGAACATGATTGTCGATATCGATTCCATCCCGAAACGCCATTTCGATTCGCTGATCGCAGGGGATGTGCATTTTGTGCTCTCAACCGCCGAGCCACCTAGCTCTGAGCAAAATTTGTATCGCATGAAAATCGCCAATCGCGACTACCGATTCCTAATGAGCGAAACTCATCCACTTGCCCATGTTGAGGAACTGACGGTGGAGATGCTGCTCGATTGCAACTTCGGTCAAATCTCACTTCAAGGTGGCAAAACCCTGTCGATTTATCACCGTTTTGTTGAGCTTGGTGTGGTGGATAAAAAGCGCCAATTATCGATTCCTGTTCAGCTTTCAAACTTCAACGCTGCGCCAGCGATTGCCGAGCAAACGGATGTGATTTTCCACTTGCCAACGCCGTTTGCACAAGACGCTTGTCAGGGCAGAAAATTGATCACCAAAACCGTACCAAAAGCGATTCGAATGGACAGTGAATCGGTCTATTTATACTGGCATAAGCGCTATCATAACGACCCGATGTGTAATTGGGTTAAGTCATTGTTCAAGGAAATATATGGCTCAACTGAGGCTGAATGGTAAAGAATATTATTATTCATTTTCGACATAGTGGTAATTAATCCTACAAATGCTCGGTTGCTTGTCTTCGTCAAATAAAGGTTATTTAATGCGAACCATTATCATTATAAGTTCCATTAAAATTTATAGGTTTTTACCATGTCGAAGACGACTCCGTTTGCGCCAAAACCATTAGCAGTGGTGATCGGTGCGCTATGTACCTCTTTTTCCGTCTTTGCTGATACAACGCCAATCGAAACCGATGAGCAGCTTGTTGTAACAGCAACTCGTACCCAGATGGAGCTGAAAGACGCTCCAGCTTCTATGTCGGTGATCACCGCTGAAGACATCGAAAACGATCCAGGCATCACGCTGGCGGACATCGTGTCTAACGCAACCAGCGTGGAGTCAGATTTCGACAGCACACGTGCAGGTCGTCAGCAAATCTCGATTCGTGGTATGGATTCGAAATACACACTGATCATGGTAAATGGCCGTCGCATGAGTTCGGCAAGTGCGATCGTACGTGGTAACGACTTCGATCTTTCTGCGATCCCAATGGATTCAATTGAGCGAGTAGAGATCATCCGTGGTCCTATGTCGGCGCTTTACGGCTCTGACGGTATGGGCGGTACGATCAACATCATCACTAAGTCACCAAGTAACGATTGGAGCTCTCAGCTCAGCTTAGACAACACCACGCCAAACGATGGCAATGGTGGTCAAGAGTACACAGTGGGTCTAACGACGTCGGGCGCTTTGATTGAAGACACACTCTTTGCTCGCTTCTCTGTTTCTCAAACGAGTCGTAATGCGTGGCAGCCATACTCTGGCGAGAAAGGCAGCATTGATCGTGAAGAGGTCACTGCACTTGAAGATCGCGATAGTTTAGCGATGTTCGGTACGCTTTCATGGCATTTAGCGGACAATCAATTTATCGATCTTGACCTTGGTTACAGCGACGACGAGCGTGATACCGCTGCCGAAAGTGGTACTACGGTTCTGTTCTCGGAGTCTCGCGTTAAACGTAATAGCCAAGCGCTATCGCATACTGGTTTTTGGTCTTGGGGTGATACGCAAGTTCGTTACTCACGTGAAAACGTAGAGAACATTGAAGCGGCAAACGATGGTGCTGATTCAATTGAAGAACTAACACAAATTTTTGAAGCATCAGCTACGACTTACCTAGGTGAAAGCCACACTGTGACGTTTGGTGTGGACTACCAAACTAGCGAGCTGACCAACCCAGAGCACATCGTGGGTAACAAAGCAGAAGCTTACCAAGGTGCGGTATTTATCCAAGACCAATGGGAAATGACCGATACGCTGATGGCAACCATTGGTGGTCGTTTAGATAAGCACGAGCACTACGGTGAAGAGTTCAGCCCGCGTGTGTACCTAGTACACCAAACAACGGACGACTTGGTACTGAAAGGTGGTGTGGGTAAAGCGTTTAAGGCACCAACCATGACGCAAAACCACCCAGATTTCTCGATGAGCAGCTGTAAAGGTAACTGTAACATCGTAGGTAACGAAGATCTGGAAGCGGAAACCAGCGTGAACTACGAGTTCTCGGCGCTATACAGCGGTCGTAACTGGAACCTTGAAGGCGCGGTATTCCGTAACGAAATCGAAAACCTAATCGAACAGACGGACATCTTCTGTGAAGTCGGTACGTGGTCGAGTGCAGTGATGAGCTGTATTGATGACAATGGCGACCCAATCGATCGTGAACTGTCTAACCCGTACAAGTCTTACCAAAACGTATCGAAAGCCGTTATCCAAGGTGTGGAGCTAACCGGTAGCATTCAGTTCAATGAGCAATGGGCGATGTCTGGTAACTACACTTACTTAGACACCGAAGATAAGTCGACAGGTGAAGAGCTGAACGAGCGTTACAAGCACTCTGCATTTGCACGCCTAAACTGGTACCCAACTCAAGATTTGAACCTGTTTGCGAGCGCACGCTACCGTGGTGACCGTAAGATTGACTCTCAGCTAACGCAAGACGCTTACACCACGATGGATTTAGGTACGGTTTACCATGTGAATGACGCACTACGTATTCGTGCTGGTATCACCAACCTAACCGATGAAAGTGTATCAAGAGAGCTAGAAAACATCGGTTATGTTGAAGCACCGCGTACTTACTATGTTGGTATGACAGCAGACTTTTAAGCTCTAGTTACAGACTGATTCGATTGGATTTAAGTCGAATTTAATCGAAGCAAGACATGGCGTTGCAGTACACTCTGTAACGCCTTTTTTGCTTTTAGGGATGAATAGGAAAAGACAATGCTTCAAACTTCTTGGTTATTTTGGGCGCTCATGTCGGCGGTATTTGCGGCGATGACCGCAGTGTTGACCAAACTTGGTGTGGCGAACATCAACTCTGACTTGGCGACCTTTATTCGCACTTGCGTGATTCTTGTTTTGGTTGGTTTGATTGCTTACGCGACCAAGCAGTTCAGTGCCATTGGAGAGATCTCGACCAAAGGCATGGTGTTCTTGGTGCTTTCGGGTTTGGCGACAGGTGCATCGTGGCTGTGTTACTTCCGTGCAATGTCATTGGGGCAAGCCTCTCAAGTTGCGCCGATCGACAAACTAAGCGTGGTGCTGGTGGCCATATTCAGTGTAGTTTTACTGGGAGAGAAGCTCAGCATGGTCAACTGGATGGGGATTGGCTTGATCACCGTTGGCGTGATTTTGGTGAGCCTACAAAGTTCTTAAAGATCATTGTCACCTAAATATCTTGTCTCTTGGAATAGCGAGAGACGGATGTAATTCAGAATCGATATGCAGAGTGCACGGGGTTCAAGAGAACAGTTTGGTTTCTCAGCACTTTGCTCTTCGATTCTTCGAGCACTGTTCTTTTCATTACGCCCTTTGCGCTACTTTCTGAATCACAAACGCTTGGCACTGATTAAACTGAGCGAAAGCGTATAACTCCTCTTCTAAGGCGACGAAAAACGCTTCTCTGTCTTTTAGCGAAGGCTCGGTGACTAGGTTAAGAACGTTCAGCGTTGAACTGGTTTTATCCACTTTGCAGTCGGCGCGCGCGACCAGCTTCCCATCCCACAAAATTGGCAAACAAAAGTAACCAAACTGGCGTTTTGGCTCTGGAACATAACACTCTAACAAGTAATCAAAGTTGAAAATTGCGTTGGCGCGTTTTCGTTGGATAAGCAGGTTATCAAATGGGGAAAGGATTTTAGCGCGTTTGCGGTTGAGCCGTTTGTCGAGCAAGCTCAGCGCATCGCTACAGGCATAGTAAGCTGAATTGTTGATGCTAATGGCTTCAATCTCACCCAAATCGACCAATTCGGACAGAGCTTGTTGTACAGGCTTTTTAACCCCTTTCAGTAGGTAAACCATTTCAGGCAAAGTACCGAACCCATGAGATTTCAGATAGTTGAGGACTAAGAATCGCGCGTGTTCTTGCTCGGTTGGCATCGATGTATCAACGTCTTGAGGCAGAACATGTGAGGTTAGGTCGTACACTTTCTGGAACCCACGACGTTCGCTTATCATCAAATCGCCCTGCATGTATAAGTTCTCTAGGGCACGTTTGGTTGGCTTAGTATTCCAGCCATCGGTCTTATGGTTGGCGGATTCGAAATCCTTTGCCATCAATGGGCCTTCTTGCTCAATTCTCTTCAAGATAGACGCCATCAAGTCGTGGTCTTTTTTGTACCAATGCTTTTGCTGATCGGATTTGATCGCCGCTTTGCGAGGTAAGCTATGACGGTATTGCGACATAGGTAAATACGCTGCCGCGTGAGACCAGTATTCGAAGACTTTCTTTTCTGCCACCAGTTGGTCTAGGTGCTCAAGTTGGTAGCTTGGGTTTCGGCTCCACAAAGTATGATGGTGAGCGCGCTGAACGACAGAAATCGTATCAATCTGCACATAGCCCAGTTGTTCAAAGACGGCTAAGGTCTTCGCTTTGGCGCTGCCTTTGTTGCTTGTTAGCGGCAACCCTTGAGAGAGCAGAGCCAATTTTTGTGCTTGAGCAAGATTGAGTGATTTCATGTCGTTATTTGTATTCCTTGTTACTTTATTTTGCCCGGACTCTATTGCTCGGAAGGTTGCTCAGTGGCAAAGCCTCGCAGAACGTTGGTCAGTGTGATGGTCGCAAAGACCACAATCACCAATGACAGATGCCACGCTTGGCTTAATCCGAGTTGCACCAATGCCATACTCACAATCGATGACACCACCATTTGGCCACCGCCCGACATCGCCGCAGCTGCACCTGCTTGTTTCTTATAGGGTTGCATTACCATGGCTTGAGCACAAGGTAGAGCGATGGCATTGCCTAAAATCATCAGCAGTTGGCCAAGCATTAAATACAGCGGCTCTACAGGGCAGAAGAACAGCCACGCTGCGGAACTTACATGCAGGATTGGCGTGACTAATAGCATCTTCTTCGTGCCGATGATTGGGCGCACACGGTTACAGATACTGGTGCCGCAAATCATGCCGAACGCCGGAATCAGTGCCCACATCGCGTATTGATCGGATGTCATGCCGATTTGGTTTTGCATGATGAAAGGCATCACCGAAACGGTCGTGATCATCAAGCTGAAGTTAAGCCAACCGATACTGGCAAAGCTCATAAAGTAACGAGAAGTCAGTAGGTCACGATATTGCAGCAGCATCTTCTTCGGTGATGGCAACGCAGAGGTTTGTGTGATGGTTTCTTGGAAGCGAAATACGATCACAGTCCAAGCCAACAATACATAACCCAACAACGAGATAAACACCATAGTCCAGCCGAAGTGGGCGTTAATGAAACCACCAATAACAGGAGCAACTAACGGTGTGATAGAGGCCGCCATCGCAATGTAGGACAAAGCGACAGGGAGCTCAGGGCCATTAAAGCGGTCGCGAGTAGACGCTCGGGCTAACACCGCGCAACAACCTGTGCCTAAACCTTGCAGAAAACGACCTGCTACCATGCCAGTGAAAGTGTGGCTTAGGAAGATGATCATCAATAGGCCGAGCATGGCAATCAACAAGCCAGCTAACAGCACCTTTTTGCGGCCTAATGCATCGGATACCGGGCCATAGATAAACTGAGACGGGCCAAAACCAAGTAAGTAAACACTGACTAGTAGCTGAGCTTGGTCGAGGGAAATATCGAAATCTTTGGCGATCCAAGGCAGGGATGGGAACACCAAGCCCATGCTGAGCTGACCAACACTGATGATTAGACACGCCAGCAAGATGGTTTTAAATTCAATCGGTCGGCTCATGATTTTTCACCATCGCCACGGCGGCGCAGGCTTCCTTCTTCATCAAATTCATTCAGTTTGGCTTTCACACGTTTGACGGTTGATAAGCTGACTTCGCATTGTTCTGCGACGCTTTGTAGCGTATTGCCTTCCAGAAGCAAAGTCGCAATGTGCTGATGCTTCGCTTTGTCTGCAGGGCGACCTCGGAATTTTTGCTTCCACATCTGTGGGTCGTCTTTTAGTGCTTTTCGGCCTTGTTCTGCGGCGAACAAGCGATGTTGCGTTTGTACTTGCCCGTAGCCAGAAAGCAGCGAAAGCAAGGTTTGCGTTTGTACGGAACCAGGTTCAAAAATCAGTGGCTCACAAACGGTTTTTAGGGTGACACCTTTATTAAGCAGAGTTTGAATAGTGCTTAGGGCTTGGCTGAAGTCTCGGCCAAAGGCGGTTAGCCACCAAAGTACAACGGTGTCTCCAGATTGCACCGTAGCTAAGAGTTGTTGAAAAGCTTGTCGCTCGGCTGGTGGCGTGCAGCCGCGTACCTTGTCCTCAAGGTGAACTGCTTCTGGAGCAAAGGCTTTCAAAGCGTTGAGCTGCTCAGGGTAAGCCCGGTTTTTGGGGGAGTGCCGCGTATAGAGAAAGGTAGCCATGGGTGCAATGCGTCTCTTGAAATTGGTTCATATACTGTAATGGTCCATAAATATACAGGGGTTCATTAATAACCACAACACCAAATGAACCATTGGCTCGAAATCTTAGAAGTATAAGTAAAAGATGAGAGGTAAGAGAAAGAAGAAATGAGGAAATAAAAAAGCCAACCGCTTGGGTTGGCTTCTCTGGAACTAGGCTTTGGTGGTGCTGCGCTCTATCAATTTGACTGGCACCATCATCTTCACCAAGCTGCTGTTTTTATTGTTGATTTGATCAACGATAATTTTCACACACTCACGCGCCAGGCGACGGAAGTCTTGGCGGAAAGTGGTCAGTTGGTAGCTCAACCATTCCGTTTGTGGAATGTTGTCGAAGCCGATGACTTTCAGATCTTGAGGGATGCGAATACCACACTCAATACGTGCAATATCCATTACCGCCATTGCAAGGTTGTCGGTTGCACAGAACACGGCTTCTGGACGATCCTTATCGGCCAGCATAGCACGTACTTTATCCAGTGAACTTGCGTAGTCGTAGCTCGCTTCAATGATGCGTGGTGTTTTACCCGTCAAGTCTTCAAACTCAGCGCTGAAGCCACTTTGACGCTCGTCGTTGGTAAAGGTTGGTACTTCACCCGTCAGGTAAACCGCGTTTTTCACCCCACTTTCGTGCAGCAGTTGTGCCGCTTGTTGACCAGCTTCGTAGTTGTCACTGATAACGTAACTGCTCTTAGTGCCTTCTACGACGCGCGCATACTGAACGATAGGGATATTGAACTCTTCACACTCTTCATACAGTGATTTGTTGAAGGTAGCGGAAGCGGCAATAACACCATCTACGCGGTATTGGAAGATGTTCGGGATTGAGTGGTTGTCTTCATCATCCACTTGCCATGGAATCAACACCGCTGAGTAGCCTTGCTTCTGCAATTCACTTGAAATCAATTGAAGTGTTTTCATGTGGATAGGGTAGTCCGCATCTGGGAATACCAAACCGATCAACTTAGATTCGTTGGTGGTCAAGCTACGTGCAAAAGCATTTGGACGGTAGTTTAGGGCTTTCGCGGCTTCGAAGACCTTTTGCTTGGTCTTTTCAGATACTGAGCTGCCCAGAACAAACACACGCGATACAGTAGATTGAGAAACGCCAGCCAGTTTGGCAACGTCCTTCGATGTTACGGTTTGTTTTGCAGGATTCATGTGAGTTGATTCATAAGTCAGTTTAACTGTGACTAGGTTAACACAAATAGGTACGTAGTCATAAAGAGAAATAAGCAAGATTTAAGTAAATAAAGGGTTAGATTGTCTTTGGTGGCGCAATTTGGGTAGTACCCAAGTCACATTTCATGTTTTGCATATGAAAAAAGCCTTACCCAAAAAAGGTAAGGCTTGCTCTTATTTCCCATTTCCACTAAATCGAATAAGTTACGTAACCGGAATAACTTATCTCGTGGTTATCAGAAGTAGTAGCGAATACCTGCCGCGAATTGATCATCACGGTTTTCGAATTTGCTGCCATCGTACTGATCTTTACCTAGGTCGAACTGGTATTCAGTCCAAACTAGGAATTTGTTCTTCTGGAAGTGGTATTCAAGACCAGGGATCAGCAAGTTACGCTCATAGCCTTGTGTCTCGTCACCGCGATCTTCCATGTAGTTGTAGTTCAACGTTGGGCGTAGGCCGTTGTCGAAGTGGTAGTAAGTGTAGATTTCGCCACCTAGGGTATCGAACATTACGTCCGTACCGCCTTGGCTCACTGCTTCCCAGTTTTCGCCAACGTGGAAAGTCGCACCTGCGTAGAAGCCACCGTTGCTGTAGTTTGCGCCCAATAGCATGATGCGCATGTTGTCGCCGTTTTCTACGCCAACTACGCTTGCGTCTAGATCCGCAACTTCATTTTGATGGTAAGCCGCACCAAGTGTTACGCCATCAACCGGTTTGTAAGTGATCGACGCACCCATGCCGTTTTTCAATGAGGCTGTCGCATTGCTTGCTAGAGCAACATCTTCACGCGTGGTTTGGTAAGTAAAGCCGTAGCTCACTTTTTCATTGATTGAATTACGGTACGTGATTGAGTTTTCTGCACGACCAGCACCGGATGCGATACCCCAGTCAGCTAGGTTGTAAACACCTGAGCCACGAGTACCGAATACACGACCTAAATCGGTGTACCATGCTACGTCGTAGAAGGTAGACCACTGCTTAGTACCCGCAGCAATCTTGCCGTATTTTTCGTGATCAACACCTGCGTATAGCAAGCGGTCGTAAATGTTGTCGCCGTTCGCGCCAGAGTTGTAGCCCCATTCCGCGTGACCGAAACCAGTCCAGCCGTTATCCAGACCCATTTGGCCTTTCAAACCGAAACGTGAGCTGCCGCTGTTCCATTCGCCGTTGTCATCACCGCCACGGTCTTGGTAGCGAAGATCGAAACGGCCATCGATGGTTAGGCTGTCGCCAGCGTCATTAACAAAAGTGTGTGCAGCAAAGGCTGAGCTAGAAGTAAGCGCTGCTAAAATCACTGCAGAAAGGGTCGACTTTTTCATCATCAATCTCATTATTCAGGGCGCAGAAAGCCACCGTGCGTTCATGCCCGTTTTGAATAAGGGTTCAATCTTGAGGTTGTGCCCCATCCTTGAGGCACGAGTTGGGAGCATGTCGCCTGAACCGAGAGGGGATTCAGGCAACATAAAGGCGGGTTGACAATCCGCCCCTAGGACTTCTTATAGAGAAGGGTTTAGGATCTGTTGAGTACGCTCGAACACGTCTAGACCTTGCTGTTTTAGCCAGTAAGGAAGGTCGATCAGTACCCAGTTCTCAGATAGCTTGTCGCCGTCACGGTAGTAAACGTCAACCACTTGCATGTCTGCGCGTACTTCACCACCTGTCATACCTAGGAAACCACCGATTGGCGTGTTAGATAGGTTTGGCCAGCCGAAGAAACAAGAGAAGTTACCTTCTGCGAAACGACATACGTGGCCGTTAAACTTCTTGTCTTTCAGGTTGTTACGGAACGGCAATTGGTGCTGCTGTTGGTAACGAGGAATTGTGTAAGACGCACCGATACCACATGGACCGTACCAGATCATGTCTTTAGACCAGCTCTTCTCAAGAACTTCTGGTGGGCAACCCATAGCGCCGCTGTCGTTTAGTGCAGATAGGTCATCAACCATCTTGTTCACTAGTGCTAGTGTTGCTACGCCTTCTTCTGGTGCTGCGTCTTCGAACAGTAGACCGTCGTGGTTACGAGGGCCAGGGTATACGAAGTGCTTACCTGTTGATGGTGGTAGTGGGTAACAACCCGCTTGGTCCATCGCGCCTAGAAGGTCTAGGAATAGGCCAGTCTTAGTGATCTTGCCGTTTTCAACACAGTTAAATTCTGCGTAACGGATGTTCATGATTTTGCCAGTTGGGCGCATGCCTAGGTATTCAGCGTCGAATAGACCCATGAAGTGACCCATGCTCATTACCCAGATTTCACCTGATGTTACTTCGTTCTCACCACCGATGAAGATGTCTTGACGACGCTGCATGCGAGTCATTGATTTCATCAAAGGAGCCCAGAAAACGTCAGCCGCTGCTTGAGCGCCTTGTTGCTCACGGAATGGGTAAACACCACGCCATAGGTAATCTTCTGAAGTGTGTGCTTTTAGTACTTCTGCCACGTTCTCGTGAGTTGCGTTTTCGATTGCGCTGAAGTATTCACGTACAACGCGTTTCGCTTCTTGATATTTAGACATAATAAACTCTCTTATTTGCTGTCGAGTCGGCTTTGGGAACAGGACTCGAAATTAAGTTTTTTCATCCGGCCGGGGAGCCAGCCGGAGTTTTTGAAATTCAGTTACGCTTTTGCTGCTTCGGCTTTTTTGTTCTTATCGAACACGCCGCCTTTTAGTGTCTCTGGCAGTGATAGCCATAGAAGACCAGCAAGGATCCATACGATTGGTGAACCCCACATTGCGGTTTGTAGGTCGGTACGCTCTTGGATGAAGATAAGTACCATTGGTGCCCACATACCGAGGATACGACCACCGTGGAATAGCGCCGCGCCGTAGCTACGTAGGTGTGCTGGGAACAGTTCTGAGAAGTAACCCCCCCATACCGCTGAAGAAGACAGGCCGAAGTTGTAAATCAGACCAAGTAGAGCCAGCATGTTTAGGCCGCCAATCACCATGTCGCCAGGTGCAACAAAGAAGATTGAAACCATGATGCCCGCTAGGATGAAGCCAAATGCGTTCACCTTACGACCGAATTTGTCCGCTACCCAACCCCAGAACCACGCACCAAACAGTGAACCAAATGCTGAGATAGAGAAGATGAGACCGATGGTTGCACCGTCGAACATACGTACATCACGTAGGTAAGTGGTTACGAAGCCACCAAAGAATTGGAAACCGTAGAAGTTAAGGCCAGCCAGTAATAGACACGTTAATGTGATCTTACGGTAAGGCTTGCTTAGCATTTCGCCCCAAGAGCCTTTTTTCGCTGGTGCATTTGATTCTTCTGCTTTTGCTTGCTCTTCTTCACCGTAAGCGATCACTTTGCTGTCGCTAGGTAGTACAAAGATCATGACAACAGCTGCTACCAGTGGTGGGATACCACCTACAAGCATTAGGCTTTCCCATGGTGCATCAATGCTTGCAATAAATGCTGCATACGCACCCATTACCATCAGTGCTACAGAGAACATAGAAGACGCGAATGCCGTCAACTTACCACGTACCGTTGGCGTAAATAGGCCGATCATTAGGCTTACTGCCACGGTGAAGTAACCACCCAGTGACAAACCAATGATGAAACGCATTGCTGCCCATGTTGTGTAGTCGGTGAACATCATATTGATGATTGTTGCGCCACCGTTTAGGGCTGTGATGGTAATAAGAGTGGATTTCTTACCAAATTTTGTTGCGAACCAAGCACAGCTCAATGCACCGATGAGTGCACCAACCGACTGCCATGTATAGAACTGGGCAGTGTCTGACAGGCTAATACCATCATACGCCTCAACGATGTATGGGCGTACGTAGTCAATAATTACAAAGTTATAACAATAGAAAAAGTAACCAACCAGTATCGCTAGATAGGCAGCTACCCTTTGAATCATAGGAACTTCGCTCATGTGTCTTTTGGCATTCATGACCGATAAACCTCTATTTCACTTAGGATTTGTTGCTATTCAAACTTAATGAGCACGATCTTATTTGGATCATCTTCGATTTCGTGTCGGGGTGAATCATAGTTTTTTTAAGGTTATTAGATCCGTGATCAAAATCAATTTTAAAATGAATGCGTACCCATTTTGTGGGTTTTAGTGACAAGGATCTCACTAATCGGCGTTTTTGGCGATTTTGAATACATTTTCGCCTATATTGGTGATAATAATCACACTTACAGTGGGATTGTCGTTTAAAAATGCCTTTTTACAGTAATATCTGGGCATAATAATTAGCTACCCAGAATTAGGAAAACCTTAAAATGGTTACGTACTCAAGTTTTGTGGTGATTGCGTTATATGTAGCAATTACCATACTAATCAGCTATTTAGTGAATAAGCGCTACAGCAAAGGTGGCGACTTTTCCACGGGAGGAAAGCAATTTGGCTGGTTTACGGCAGGTGTTTCGATACTTGCGACTTACATTAGTGCGATGACGTTTGTAGGGATGCCTGGTTGGGTTTATAGCTCTGGCATGGAAGCGATGAGTATTCACCTTAACTATCCCATCGTTATCTTTTTCACTGTCATTTTCTTTGTGCCTGTCTTTTATAAGCTGGGTCTGACTTCGATTTATGAATACCTTGAGCACCGCTTTGGGGTGTATGCAAGAACCTTCAACTCGATTGTGTTCATTGTGGTTCAATGTATCTCTGCGGGTGTGATTTTGTATGCTGTGGCGCTGATCTTAGTGCAAGTTCTGCCTATCAGTATTTCTGAAGCCATCATCTACATCAGTATTTTCACCGCTTGCTATACCTATGCGGGCGGGATTTCCACGGTTATCTGGACCGATATGTTGCAATCTGCAGTATTGGTTGCAGGCTGCATTGCTATCTTTGCCATTCTACTGACAGAGATTAATGCGGCAGATTACCTTTCTCGTGATCATCTGAATATCATCAACCTAGATTTTGATTTGGGCGTGGATACCACACTCTGGGCTGGCGTGGTTGCCGTGAGCTTTTTGCATTTGAGTGTGTACGGCACCAACCAATTGATCATCCAACGCACACTAGCGACGAGATGTGAAAAAACGGCGCAGAAGTCGATGCTGTTGTGTGGTTACGGTGCGTTTTTTGTGTATTTGTTCTTCGCGGTACTCGGTGTTCTTCTAAGTGTTTTCTATCAAGATCAATCGTTTGAAAACAGCAACGAAGTGATTTTGGATTTCGTCTTCAACCACACTAACCCAATCGTCGTTGGTTTGATCATTTCCGCATTGGCAGCGGCCGCAATGTCGACCTTAGATTCGACCTACAACTCGATGGCGACCGTCGCAACGTTCGATATCTACAAGCGTTTCGTTCGCAAAAGTGCCGATGATGAGCACTACGAAAAAGTCGCAAGAAAGATGAGTTTGCTTGCGGCGGCCATGGTGGTAGTGCCAGCTCTTCTCGCAGTATCGAATGAATCGGTACTCAAAACCATCGCTAGCCTGACTTCTATCTTTGTTGGTATCCGTTTGGGTTCATTCGTGCTTGGTTTATTCTGGGCGAAAGCTAATGAGAAAGGCGTGATCGTTGGCAGTATCATGAGTGTGATTGCGGTGTTTACTGCGATGTATCTCGACGTGGCTTGGCCGTGGTTCGCGCCAATTGGTACGTTTGTCTTCCTTTTGTTTGGTGTGTTAGTGAGCCGTCGTTGGGGCGCTGTGACTGCCGAGCAACAAGTCTTTATCAATAATCAAAAACATCTTTTTGCAAAGCCAACCGCAAGCCATTACGGGCTATTGGTGTTCGCTGTGGCGACCATCGCCGCTTGTATGGTTCTCCCTGATTGGCTTTATGCTGCATTGTCGTAATAGGTAAGTTTATGCTGTCCATCTTTGATATTTACAAGATTGGTGTGGGCCCTTCTAGCTCTCACACCAATGGTCCAATGATCGCGGGTTACCACTTCGCTCGTTTGATTGAATCGAACTTGGCAAAAGTGGTTCGTATTCAAGTCGATTTATATGGCTCACTCTCGTTAACGGGGATTGGTCACCATACAGACCGTGCAACGATTTTGGGTCTGTTGGGTAACAAACCAGATACCATCAAAATCGCTTCTGCGAACAAAGCGATGCGCAAGGCGATTGAAGAGGGCATGATGTCTGTCGATGGCCGTCATGAAATCGAATTCAACTACAAAACGGACATGTTGTTCCATGAAGAGAACCTTCCTCTGCATGAGAATGGCATGACGATTACTGCGCTCGATGCGCATGGCAATCAGGTTGGGTTTGAAACTTACTACTCTATCGGTGGTGGTTTCATCGCAACAGCGGATGAATTGCAAAATGGCAGCGCGACTTCACCCGTAGAAGTTGAGTTCCCATTCTCCAGCGCGGACGAAATGTTGGCACAGGCTGAGAAGAACGGCATGAGCCTCGGTGGCATGATTCTGAAAAACGAACAAGCGTTTCAGGATATGGAAGCCATCAATCAACGCGCAGAACAGATCTGGCGTGTGATGACGCGTTGCATGGAGCGCGGTTTCGAGACAGAAGGTATCTTGGATGGTGGCTTGAACGTGACCCGCCGTGCGCCAAACTTGCTGAAGAAGCTTGAAGCAAATGCAGCAATCGAAAACGATCCAATGGAAATCATGGATTGGATTAACCTGTTTGCTTTTGCTGTAAGTGAAGAAAACGCGGCTGGTGGACAAGTCGTAACGTCGCCAACTAATGGTGCGGCGGGTGTGATTCCAGCGGTATTGATGTACTACCATCGTTTCATCAAAGAGCTCGATACCAAACAGCTTAAAGACTTCCTTGCTGTATCGGGTGCGATTGGCATTTTGTACAAAACCAATGCGTCTATTTCGGGGGCCGAAGTGGGTTGTCAGGGCGAAGTTGGTGTGTCTTCTTCCATGGCAGCAGCTGGCTTGACCGCGCTACGTGGCGGTAGCAATGAGCAAATTTGTATTGCGGCCGAGATCGCCATGGAGCACTCACTAGGCATGACTTGTGACCCAATTGGTGGCTTAGTGCAAGTACCGTGTATTGAGCGTAATGCAATGGGTGCAATGAAAGCGATCAATGCTTCTCGCATGGCATTAAAGCGTAATAGTAAATGTTTGATATCGTTGGATAAGGTGATTGAAACCATGTACCAAACGGGCAAGGACATGAACAAGAAATACCGCGAAACGTCACTGGGTGGATTGGCTTTGATTCACCTAGCGCCGCCTTGCGAATAGGCTCTGAGTCCATACTCTTCTCTCTGATTGGTTTCAATTGGCATATTGAAATCGCCTCTCATCCACTTTGTTTACTTTGGTGTGAGTAAATACTCTATTGTTAGCGAGTTGTTATTTATTTGGGCGCAACAAGTTCAAACATCTACTGGATTAGAGGAATTGCATATGTCGTTGAGTAATAAAATTGCTATTATCACCGGGGCTGCATCAGGTATTGGATTAGAGACGGTGAAGCTATTTCTTGAAGAGGGAGCCAAGGTGGTTGCTGGTGATATTTCCCCATCAGAAGGTATTTTGGAGATCAGCCGTTCGAACCCCAACTGTACTTTTCAACTTTCGGATGTAACCGAACCAAATGCACACTCGTTGTTAATCGAGACCGCGGTAGAGGAGTTTGGTGGCCTTGATATCTGTTTTAACAACGCAGGCATTATAGGAGACACCTCAACCCCTGCCGCTGAGCAAGACATGACCATTGCTGATAAGGTTTATGAAGTTAACGTGCGTGGGGTTGCGCTAGCGATGAATGCTCAGGTTGCTCATTTCTTGAGTATCAATCATTCAAATCCGGTTATCATAAATACCGCATCGATAGCAGGAAAAATAGCTGTGCGAAACAGCGCACCTTATGTGACTTCCAAGCATGCTGTTGTCGGATTAACCAAGGCGTATGCCGTCGATTATGCAGAAAAAATCAGGATAAATATGGTTGCTCCAGGGGTTATTGCTACATCAATGATAGAGAAAGATGCAGACCAAGAAAGAGCAAGAAAAACGATAGAATCACATCCAGTTGGTAGAGTTGGACAACCAAGAGAAATAAGCGAGCTTGTCGCGTTTCTAGCTTCTGACCGAGCGACCTTTATCAACGGTGCATATTTTAATGCAGATGGTGGTTATTTGGCGGTTTAGGCTTTACGACTACAAAATTTAAGGGCGTTTGAGATACTTTTCAAAGTGATACCAGAATGAAAAAAGCCGATGCACTGATAAGCATCGGCTTTGTTTTTTTGGTGTGACTGAATGAGTTCGGTGGGTTTATCGCAATAGGAAGTAAGGCGTATTAACGTAAGCGTGTCCCGCTGAAATCGCATAAGGCAGTACGACTTTACCAACAGAGACCGCGGTGTTTAGCAGTGGTTGAACGTTGATATTGGCATTCATCAAAGTAGGGCGAACGTTGGGAGCCAAGCGATAGTGGCTTGGAGTGGAAACGCAGCCAGAAAGTGTAGACGTAAATAGCAGTGCAATGATGATTGATTTGATAGTTTTCATAATGGTGACTCTCAAAAATAGTATTTTGGCTCTGGTTTTGGTTATCGGGATGAGCCTTGGTTGAGAGGAAGATTGCCTGAGTCGAACGAACGTCACCATCAATGTAAAACAAGTCATAGCGCGCAAGACTAAAAGTAATACTGGGCGTTACTAAGTATTAGGTTTTGCAAGTAAGGTCGTACTAAATGCCCCCTAGATGGGTTGTTTAGTGCTTTGGAAGGAAATAGAAAACAGTAAAAAAAGCCAGAATGAAACCGCCCATTCTGGCTAGGAGCCAAACGAAGGTGCTCAAAACACAATCTGGAGGCAGATTGCTTACATGGAACGTACGGTCAATGGTCGGCGGCGACCAATCTTAGTTAGGGCAAGCTGCCATAAACTCAAATCTCGTGAGCGAAATGCGCCAGCACAGCTGAGCAAGTAGTATTTCCACATGCGGTAGAAATCTTCACTGTAATCGCCTTTGATCTGATTCCAAGAGTGTTGGAAGTTAGAAAACCAGCACATCAGGGTTTTGTCGTAGTCTTCACCGAAGTTGTGCACATCTTCGATATTGAATCGATCTTCCATCGCCTCTGCGAGGTTCTTCATCGATGGAATAACGCCATTTGGGAAGATGTATTTCGAGATCCACGGGTCCGATGCGGTAGTGCTGTGGTGTGAACCAATGGTGTGTAGCAAGAACACTCCATCGTCTTTCATGAAGCGCTCCGCGCACTCGAAGTATTCCGCGTAGTTCTTTGGCCCCACGTGTTCAATCATACCAATCGACACTAGGCGATCGTATTGCACGGTGGGCTTGAACTCGCGGTAGTCCTTCAAAATGAAGTTGGCGACGACGCCATTTTCTATCGCCAGTTTACTGCCGAGCTTTTTCTGCTCTTTGGATAGAGTCAGACCATCGCAAATCACGCCATACTTCTTCGCTGCGTAAATCATAAAGCTGCCCCAACCACAGCCAATATCGAGGATACGCATTCCCGGTTGTAGGTCGAGCTTACGACAAATCAAATCCATCTTGTGCTCTTGCGCTTCGTCCAGCGTTGCTGCTCGATTCCAGTATCCACAGGTATAGGTCATGTGCGAGTCGAGCATTTTTTGGTAAAGCTTATTGCCGATGTCGTAGTGGTGCGGTACATCGAATTTACAACGTTCAATGCTTTGTGGGTTAACCCAGCTTTTCAGTTTTAACTTCGCAGCGGAAGAGGCGAACTTGAGCTTTTCAGCCAGTCCTAATTTGCCTTCAATATCGTTTAAAAGTACGCGCTCAAAGAACTGATCCAAGCGGCTGCAATCCCACATCTTGGACATGTACGCTTCCCCTAAACCCAAGGAGCCTGACTGCATCACAAGCTCATACACTTTTGGGTTAAACACTTGGATATCCCACGGTTTAGAACCATTGATGGTGATACCTGCAGGGGCTAACGCCTCTTTAAACATTTCTTCTAGTTTGTTCATACTATGCCTATTTCACGTGCATGTTCGCTACGTATTCATCTTCTGCCCAATACATACGTTCGGCGACTTTGGCTTCCGGATTTAGGCTAACGCCATCTAAGACGCGCTCTCTAAAACGCAAGTAGCCGCCTTTATCAATCAGATGTCCCATGTGGAGGTAAATCGGCTTACCGCCCAACATCTCTTTTTCAAATTCGAACAGATTGTCGATGACAGGGTGTAGGACGTCTTCCGTTACCCAATTGAGGAACATCTTGCCAACGCGAGGGGTCTTCTTCGAAGTTCGACCGCCCAGTTTGACCATGTAGAATTGTTTTGGATCTCGACGCCAAGCCAGTGTCGGACAAGCAAGCACACATTCGCCGCAACCAATACAGCGATGACTTTCGAAATTAATCTTGGCGATACCTAGGATGCCAAAATCCGCCATATTGGCTTTGGCACAGTCGTTCGGACAGCCTGCCATGACCATTTTTAAATGGTATTTGCTAGGGTAAACGTGACGCTCCATTCGCTGTGCCAAGCCAGTCGTATCGGTATTAGCTTTCTGGCAGATTCTACTGCCCTGACACGCGACGATATTACGCCCACCAATCGACTGATAACCTGCTTGTGTGTCTTCGACATCAATGCCGCACGTATCGACGGTGATGTCTTTGATGAAGGGCTCCAGCGCTTTGTTGACCTCTGGAATGTCTTCATAACGAATGCCGGGCATCGCCAGTTTTTGCCGCGTTGTGAGGTGAATGACACCATTGCCCCACTTTTCGGCGATCTCTTGCGCGACACCGAGTAAGTAAGCGGGCATAATGCCGCCCGGAATGCGCACGCTGATCATGCATTCGCCACGCACTTTCGATAGGCGGTAATCGCCATTGGCGCGCATTTTGATGATATCTACGTCCATCGTCATTGTTATTTCCTCCTAATCGATCATGGTTCTAGCGTGGTCATAACGGAAAACCGGACCATCCAAGCACACGTATTTGTCGCCAATTCGGCAGTGACCGCATTTACCAACTGAGCAAGCCATTCTGCGTTCGTAGTCGACCCAAATTTGATCTTCTTGAATGCCTCTGGATAAGAAGTCCTGCACGACAAACTTAATCATGATCGGTGGGCCCACTACGATGACGCGGATGTTCTCTTTGTCTGAGAGGTCAAGCTTGCTGATGTGCTCGGTGACCAGGCCGCTCTCATAGAAGTGTTCGTCGCCACCGTCATCCAAGGTGGTGATGACGTGATTGGAGTAAGACCAATTCAGCAAGTCGTTTTTGTACAACACGGCATCTTGGTTTTTGAATCCGAGGATCAAAGACATCTTCTTCACATCACTTGGGTTGTTGTGAAAGTAGTTAATCAGCCCTTTAACCGGAGCAACGCCAGTGCCGCCCGCGACCACAATGAGGTGTTTATCTTGGTATGCTTCCATCGGGTAGCCGTTGCCCATTGCGCCGCGCATCATCACGCGATCACTGGCGTTTAATTGGAACAGCTCGCTGGTTAACTTGCCGACATTACGTATCAGCAAGTCGACGTAACCTAAGCCGTAATCGGAGACGGAAATAGGAGCTTCACCCACAAGGGATAAACCTACTTCGACAAATTGTCCGTAGTGCACCGGAAAGTCGCAGGCAACGCGAAAATTCCATTCCAGTTCGGTGTGCTTTTCGATATGAATAATCGGGTAGCTTTGCGGCAGCATTTTGTTTTCACAATCGCACATTAGAGCGCCTCCTCTACAATCGATGTCATCTTGTTGATGATGTTGCTAAATGAGATGTAGTGAGGGCATCGGTCGTCGCAGCGTCCGCATCCAACACACATATGGTGTTCGCCTTGGCGAGACTTAAAGTCGTTGAGCTTGTGTAAGGCGCGATAGCGTAAGCGCTCTCCAGTTTTATGACGGAAGCTGTGACCGCCTGCCATATCCGAGAAGCCATCAATCATACAACTGGCGTGTTGGCGGCGACGTTCACCCACTTTGGCTTCTTGGTTGTAAACCACATCAAACACGTTGAAGCAGGCACAAGTCGGGCATGAAGAAGTGCAGCGACCGCAACCAATGCAGCGTGAATCGTATTCTGACCACACTGGATGGCTGAGTAACACTTCACGTACTTTCGTTGGGTCATCGCAAACTGAATCTGGCGTGCGGACTTTGACCGGATTGGACTTGATGAAGCCGAAGCTGACGCTGTGCTCAACGTCTTTGCCTTGTGAAAAATACGGTGTCAGCTTTGGATCTTTAATAGTGACAATGGCGCCATGCTCGCTAAATTGAACTGAAGCAGCAAAGTTGTCGGTTTTGTTGGTGCCCATAGAGACACAAAAGCAGTTTTCGAAACTTTCGCTGCACTCAATCAGCACGAGTTTGAGTTTCTGGCGCAGACGTTTGTAATAGAAATCTTCGTGACCGCCGTTTTCTAAAAACATGTAATCAAGACTTTTGAGCGCATTGATGTCACAAGCTCTGAGAAACAGAAACACAGGACGCGCGTCGACACTGGATTCTCGCAATTCGTCAGCGTTAAACCAAAACAGGGTTTCAGTGATCGGAAAGACGATCTCTTTGGGTGAAAAGTGGCTTTTCTCTTTCCACTCCAGTTGGTCGTAACGTTCTAATTCTTGGTAATCCAAATTTGGGGTATGGGCAAAACGACCTGCGTATTCTTCATAGACGGGCGCCATCACCTTATAGCTCTGACGTAACGCCTCGATCGCTGAGTAGTTAAAAACTTAGGCATTGCTCTATCTCGTTATTTTTAAAAACTAATGAATCGTGCGTTCTAAACAGGGCTCGGCGGTGGACTCAAACCATTCCAGTGACTGCGAAAGGGAAACCACGTCTCCAACCACTATGATTGCTGGCAGTGGTGGTTTTTGCGTTTTGCAGGTTTCATATAGTCCGGCTAAGGTAGTAACGATCTTGTTTTGATTTTCTCGTGTTCCATTGCTGACGATGGCGCAAGGTGTATCTGGCGCGAGACCGTGAGCAATGAGGTTGTCTGCAATCGCTTCTGCTTTGTGTAGCCCCATGTAGAAAATAAGGGTGTGGTCGATGGCGGCAAGTGCGCTCCAATTCGGTTCGCTAGCATCATTACAGTTTCGTCCCGTTACCAAGGTTACACCCCTCGAAACTTGTCTATGAGTGACCGGTATCCCCGCGTAAGCGCAGCACCCAAGTGCCGCAGTTACACCCGGTACAACCTCATAGTTGATGCCTTGCTGTGTTAAATAGGTCGCTTCCTCACCGCCTCGACCAAATACAAACGGGTCACCCGTTTTTAGGCGACATACCGTGAGACCTGTGATTGCGTAGCCCTTCATCATTTCGTTGATTTCTGCCTGAGTTTGCGAACATTTACCGTAGTGTTTACCCACGCAGATTTTTAGGGTTTTTCGTGGGATGACGTCCAAGACTTCTTCCGAAACCAGATGGTCATAAAGCACGACGTCAACGCGATTAAGCAGACGAAATGCTTTAATGGTAAGCAGCGACGCATCGCCTGTGCCTGCTCCAACCAAATAAACCTGACCATAAGATGGATTGGATGCCTTCATGAGAAAATACCCCAAATCAATACAACGAATACGATGGCGGCAATAACCCAACAAAGAACCTGATGGACGTTATCGCTGACCCAACCTAGTTCTTCTAACATCTCGCTAGTCAGGTCTAAATTTATCTGCTCTACGTAATCGTCCAGTTCTTTCATTTTCAATTGGCTTCGTGCAATCCCCTGATGCATTTAAGGTTATTGATGAGAGCCGTTAAGTTAAATCAAAGAAAAATAAACACCTGTTCAGAACTGATTAACAAGAGGGTATTTGGGAGCAGAATTTGAGTCGCTTAAAAGACGGAGGAAAGAGAGAAATGTCGAGTCAGGCTTTGTGACTTAACTAACTGTAATAGAAATAAAAAAGCCAGAGCACTGTCTGCTCTGGCTTTGTCGTTTTTGGGAAAGAAAAGCGTTATGCCGCTTTGAGGTGGCAGACGCGATTCTTGCCCAATCTTTTTGCTTGATAAAGTGCTTTGTCAGCTTGCTCCACTACATGGTGATAGCTGGTTTCTAATGGCGTAAACCCAACACTTGCCGTAAATCGCACATCGCCACAACCCAATGTGAGATGGCTTCTTTGCAGCGCGGTTAGGAAATTATCCAGCTGATGTTTGGCATCAAACTCGTCATTTGCTTGGAACATGATGGCAAACTCTTCACCACCATAACGCGCTAAACAAATCCCTTTTGGTTTAGGGAAGCAATCGCGTATCACTTCTGCAGTCTTTTGGATGACTAAATCGCCCACTGGATGACCGAATTTATCGTTGATGTATTTAAAATTATCAATGTCGACCATCGCGATAAAACGGTTCTCTGAATGAAGCTCTCTCGACACTTTTGCTGCTAAGCACGCTTTGTTTTCGAGTTGCGTCATTGGATCTTGATGGCGCAAACGGTCATGCAATTTCAGGTTTGCCAACGCTACTTGGGCGTAGTTTTGAATCAAGCTCAGTACGCATTTGTAGGTTGGGAATCGGCAACTGACGTAAGTCACGCCAAGTAGCTCTCGTCCATCAAACAATGGAATGCAGTAGTGGTTACTGTTGATCTTGAGCTTTTTCGTCAGCTCGTCGCTGTACTTCCTCGTTCGGTAAGTCAGCGCGCTATGAGAAAAACGCGCTGCGAGTTCCGCGTTGGTTAACACCAGTTTTTTATTGCCATGATAATCGAGCGTGTAGAAGCTGTAATTCAAGCTGTCGTAGACACAGAACTGTATGCCTCTGTGGTAGCAAAAACGATCCAAGACATGCTTGAGCTGGGTTTTGAACTCACCAACGCTCTCCGTGCCATTTAGGCTGGCTAAAGACAAATGCAGTTGGTAAGTGAGGTAGTTGATTCCAATGGCGAGTGCGAGTAGAGAGGCAATGACACCGGCGGTTAGCGTGAACGGATAACTGCTGTTGAGGATGTCGGCACGGTCTGTCCCTGCGACAAACACCCAGTTTAAGCCGTTGTCTGCATCGAAGACCGAAATTTTGAAGTTATCTTGGTAATAGTATTCGTGCTTACCAAACAGTAAGCCCGATGCGACTTTATCGCTGATACCGCCATGATAACTCACTGAATAGTCACCGATGCGGCTTGGATCTGGATGGAATACCAAGCGTTCTGTATCTCTGTCTACGACAAACACATAACCTTTATTCAATGTTTTAAGACCACGCAATTGTTGAGTGGTATGAAGAAGATCGAACTCAAGCCAAAGTTGGTATTTCAGATTTGGGTTGGCGTGCTTGATGGCGAATACCCAGCGTTGCTGTGGGTTTTGGTACAGCGAAGAGATAGAGAATTTATCGCTGACAGTATCCAGTTTGTGCCATTGAATTGCGCTGGTGTCTGGTTGTTTTATTTGACCAGATAGGCCATAAGCGATGCTGTTGTTGGATTTGGTATAGAGGATATTGGAGTATTGCGGAGAATAGTCGATGATGCCTTGGCTTAGTTCACGGAAGTCAGGATCATTGAGGTCTTGTTTACTTGCTTTTAATGCGGTTTCTAGAAGATAGAATTTGCTGAAAGCCGCTTCGATTTGGGAGTGTATCAGCCGTTCTGCAGTGATGATATTGGTCTGTGATTGCCGATAGACCATCGACTCGGAATCGACTAACTGAGCGTAAGCCAGATAGACCATGAAGCCTGCGAGTAATAGCAGGTAAGGCCGCAGAATGCGGATTAAGAATTTAGGTAAAGCCATATGCCAAATAACGTTGTATATATTATAAATGTGATTTGGCTAACAATATTAGATTAGTTTCACTTGTGCATCAATGCGTATGGGCTTTGTTGCTTAATTCGGTTGGAAGACATGGCAGCCCCATGTTGAGCAGTTCTTAAACAACATGCTGAGTTTCAG
>NZ_JAPHPY010000027.1:0-74437 GCF_026241575.1 Vibrio sp. Sgm 5 | reverse complement strand
GCTATCATTGATGCGGCATTGAAATACGTAGACAGCCACCGTGCAGAGCTAGGTGCTTTCCAAAACCGTTTCAACCATGCAATCAGCAACTTGGACAACATCAACGAGAACGTGAACGCGTCGAAGAGCCGTATCAAAGATACCGACTTCGCAAAAGAAACGACTCAAATGACCAAGTCACAAATTCTATCGCAAGCGTCAAGCTCAATTCTTGCGCAAGCGAAACAAGCGCCAAACTCAGCGCTAAGCCTACTAGGTTAATCAACCTAATACGACGCGATACAAAAGCCAGGCTCACCCCTGGCTTTTTGCTTATTCAAATCACGCATTAGGTACACCGAATAGGACAGGTGACAAGGAGTTCGTATCGATTAGATGGTCTCTTTAAATACCAATGTCACTGCGATGATGACGCAGCGACACCTCAGTCATGCGGCTGAGCAAAACATAGAGTCACAGCGAAATCTCACTTCAGGCTATCGGATTAACTCAGCCAGTGATGATGCTGCTGGTTTGCAAATTTCCAATACTCTTAATGTCCAAACAAGAGGGCTTGATGTTGCCTTAAGAAATGCGCACGACGCGTATTCGGTGGCACAAACTGCGGAAGGGGCTTTGCATGAGAGTAGTGATATATTGCAACGCTTACGTTCTCTGGGGCTTCAAGCTGCGAACGGCAGTAATGATTCAAGTGATCGGCAAAGTATTCAATACGAGGTCGTAGCGCTGCAAGATGAGCTTGATCGTGTCGCGATCACGACGACATTTGCAGATAAGAACCTATTTGATGGATCTTATGGTTCTCAAAGCTTTCATATCGGCGCGAATGCCAACTCAATCTCTTTGACGCTGAAAAATATGCGCAGCCATATCCCCGAGATGGGCGGCCAACATTATATTGGTGATACCGTTGATAAAGATTGGCGAGTTACGAGTGACAATCAAAGCATCTCATTTGAATATCTTGATAAAGAAGGGCGACACCAGACGGAATCTATCGAATTCAAATTGGGTGACCGCGTTGAACAAGTAGCGACTTATATCAATGCTCAGCAATCGATAGTAAGTGCCTCGGTAACAGAAAACCATGAACTGCAATTCTTTGCTTCAACCTTGAATGCGCCAGAAGGTGTAGAGCTGAAGGGGCGTTTAGCGAATGAGCTTGATGTAAGTTCCGGTGAGCTCGTTACTATGGATGATATCGATATGTCGACAGTTGGTGGGGCACAGCTTTCGATTGGGGTGATTGATGCCGCTATTAAGTATGTTGATTCACACAGAAGTGAAATCGGTGGCTTTCAAAACCGTGTCAGTGGCACCATGGATAACCTGAATACGGTGAACCGTAGTGTGACGGAATCCAAAGGACGGATACGAGATACGGACTTTGCTCGTGAGTCGACGGAGATGGTGCGTTCGAAAGTACTGCAAGATGCAACAACTGCATTGTTGGCTCAGGCGAAGCAGAAACCAAGCTCGGCACTTGGGTTGCTCAGTTAAACCAGTTTTAGCGATGAAAGTTGTTTGGAAACAAAAGCTTCAGGTAATAAAAAACGCTGCCAATGGCAGCGTTTTTTTCGTGTTAGGCTAGGTAAAAAATTACTTAGTTACACGTAGAACTGGAGTTTCACCAACAGTTACAGAACCAGAAAGCTTGTTCAGCTCTTTGATTTCGTCCATGTTAGAGATAACAACTGGAGTTAGCGTTGATTTCGCTTTCTCTTCTAGAAGAGCAAGATCGAATTCAATTACAGTGTCGCCAGCTTTAACAGTTTGACCTTCTTCAGCGATGCGCTTGAAGCCTTCGCCTTTTAGTTCAACAGTATCGATACCGAAGTGAACGAAAAGCTCAACACCGTCGTCAGACTCGATAGAGAATGCGTGGTTTGTTTCGAAGATCTTACCGATAGTACCGTTTACAGGAGCTACCATTTTGTTACCAGCAGGTTTGATAGCAATACCGTCACCAACGATTTTCTCAGCGAAAACAACATCTGGCACATCTTCGATGTTCACGATCTCACCAGAAAGTGGTGCGATGATTTCGATTGCACCTGCGTCAGCGCTGTCGTCAGATACTAGCTTCTTAAGTTTGTCAAACAGACCCATTGTGTCATGCTCCTAACGTTTTATTTAATTCTGTCGAATTATAGTATACCAATCTTACGAGATAGACGACTTTTTTTAACCGCCTATCCCATTGGAATTAGTTGATTATTGAGTTTTCTCTGCAATGAACTTTTCTACAACAGCTTCGATTTCTGCTGCTGTTGGTAGAGAAAGTGCTTCTTCAGCCATTGCTTTCACTTCTGCGAAGTTAGAGTTACGGATAACTTTCTTCACTTTAGGGATAGAGATGCCACTCATAGAGAACTCGTCTAGACCCATACCTAGAAGTAGAAGTGTTGCACGCTCATCACCTGCAAGCTCACCACACATACCAGTCCATTTACCTTCAGCGTGAGAAGCGTCGATAACTTGCTTAATCACAGTAAGTACCGCTGGTGATAGTGGGTTGTAAAGATGAGAAATCATCTCGTTACCACGGTCAACCGCTAGTGTGTACTGAGTTAGGTCGTTTGTACCGATAGAGAAGAAAGATACTTCCTTCGCTAGGTGGTGCGCGATAGCTGCTGCAGCTGGAGTCTCAACCATTACACCGATTTCGATGCTTTCGTCGAATGCATGACCTTCCGCACGAAGTTCCGCTTTGTACTCTTCGATTGCTTTCTTAAGCTCACGGATTTCTTCAACAGAGATGATCATTGGGAACATGATACGTAGCTTGCCGTGTGCAGATGCACGTAGGATACCGCGTAGCTGGTCACGTAGGATTTCACGACGATCCAAGCTGATACGTACTGCACGCCAGCCTAGGAACGGGTTCATCTCTTTTGGTAGATCCATGTATGGAAGATCTTTGTCGCCGCCGATGTCCATAGTACGGATGATCACAGACTCACCGTTCATTGCTTCCGCAACTTCTTTGTAAGCTTGGTATTGCTCTTCTTCAGTAGGAAGTGCATCACGGTCCATGAACAGGAATTCAGTACGGTACAGACCAACGCCTTCACCACCGTTACGGATGATACCGTCACAGTCTTTAACTGTACCGATGTTACCGCAAACTTCTACGCGGTGACCGTCAGTCGTTTCTGCGTGTAGGTCTTTTAGCTTCGCTAGTTCTTCTTTCTCAGCGATGAATGCCGCTTTAACTGCTTTCGCGTCTTCTAGTTCAGCTTCAGATGGGTTGATAACGACTTTGTTGTTCATCGCATCAAGAATCAGCATGTCGCCGTTCTTAACTTGCTTAGTGATGTCGTTAGTACCAACGATCGCTGGAAGTTCTAGTGAACGAGCCATGATTGAAGTGTGAGAAGTACGACCGCCGATGTCACAAGCAAAACCAAGAACATAGTCTAGGTTGATTTGTGCCGTTTCAGATGGCGTTAGGTCGTAAGCCACTAGGATAACTTCTTCATTGATGTCGCTTAGCGAAACAATGTTGATGCCTAGAGCGTTCTTAACGAAACGAGAACCGATGTCACGGATATCAGTTGCACGTTCTTTCAGGTATTCGTCGTCTAGTGACTCAAGAGCACATGCTTGCTCTTCGATAACTGAATGAATAGCGTGGTCCGCAGACATTTTGTCGTTTTTGATAAGTGCTAGGATTTCTTCTTCTAGCTCTTCGTCTTCAAGAAGCATGATGTGACCTTCAAAGATCGCTTCTTTTTCTTCGCCAAACGTTTCAAGCGCTTTTTGCTTGATAGTTTCTAGTTGAGCAGAAGATTTGTTACGAGCGTCAAAGAAACGTGCAACTTCTGCTTCTACTTGATCATCAGAAATAGTGTTTGTGTTTAGGACAATTTCATCTTCTTGAAGTAGTAGTGCTTTACCGATTGCAATACCAGGAGATGCTAGGATGCCTGAAATCATAGCCTTACCTTAAGTTGGTCAACTTTATAAAACGGGAGAATAATGGGTGCGCTAACGAATAGTATTAGCTTAGTTTTGAGCCTATTTCCAACGAAGCCATTTTGCTTTCACAAAATGGCTTCTGAAATAGGAGACCGAATTAGTGTAGTTGGTCCATTAGAGCAACTAGGTGGTCTACTGCTTGCTGAGCTTGTGGGCCTTCAGCAGAGATAGTTACTAGAGTACCTTTTACTAGGCCTAGTGTTTGCAGCTTGAATAGGCTCTTAGCGCTAGCGCTTTTACCGTTAGAAGTCACAGTGATGTCCGCGTCGAATGCTTTAGCTTCTTTAACGAACTGTGCAGCTGGACGAGTGTGAAGACCGTTTTCTGCTGTGATTTCTACTTGCTTCTCGTACATGTGATATACCCCAATAAATGTATTTTTTTGTTAGTTTGTGACTGAGTTTTAGATTAACTGCTTTACTTCTTGTGCGCTAGCACGGGAGAGTTCAAAGCGTGTCAGAACTGATACTAGTCAAAAGTTTGGTAATTACGCAACTGTTTGCGTGCACAATTACTTAGAAAACTTTTTGGTTTAGATTCTTTATTTTGAACCTAAAAATAAAACACCCTGATATTACCAAAGGTGGGGCAGGGATCAACAAAAAAGCCCCTGACCGGGGCTTTTTTAAACGAAAAATTGATTTGACCACATATTACTGTTGGTTCTCTTTCTCAGTAAAGATGCCAGCAAATAGTGCCGTACTTAGGTAGCGTTCACCTGAGCTTGGAAGTACAGTTACAATTGTTTTTCCTTCAAATTCAGGAAGTTCCGCAAGGCGGTTTGCTGCCACTACTGCTGCACCCGATGAGATGCCAGCCAGAATGCCTTCCTCTTCCATAAGGCGCTGAGCCATCTCAATTGCCTCTTCAGAAGTCACTTGCTCAACACGGTCCAAAAGCTCTAAATCTAGGTTGCCTGGGATGAAACCAGCGCCAATACCTTGGATTTTGTGTGGTGCTGGTTGGATTTCTTCACCTGCTAGTGCTTGTGCGATAACCGGTGATTCTGCTGGCTCAACAGCGACAGAAGTGATTGCTTTGCCTTTTTCACCTTTGATGTAACGGCTTGTACCAGTGATAGTACCGCCCGTACCAACACCTGCTACGAATACGTCGATTTCACCGTCTGTTGCTTCCCAAATTTCAGGACCCGTTGTCTTCTCATGAATCTCTGGGTTTGCAGGGTTGTTGAACTGTTGCAGAAGCAAGTATTTATCTGGGTTGCTTGCTACGATTTCTTCGGCTTTCGCAATCGCGCCTTTCATGCCTTTTGCTGCTTCAGTTAGCTCCAGATTTGCACCGAGTGCTTTTAGCAGTTTACGACGCTCAAGGCTCATTGATTCTGGCATAGTTAGCGTTAGCTTGTAACCGCGAGCTGCTGCTACGAATGCAAGCGCAACACCTGTGTTACCACTGGTTGGCTCTACTAGCTCAACGCCTGGCTTGAGCGTGCCTGCTTTTTCCGCTTCCCAAATCATGTTGGCACCAATACGGCACTTAACGCTGAAGCTTGGGTTACGTGCTTCGATTTTCGCCAAAACTTTACCTTTGCTCACTTTATTCAAGCGAACAAGAGGCGTATTACCAATAGTAAGAGAGTTGTCTTCGTAGATCTTGCTCATAGTGATGTTCCTTCATTACACGATTTGTGAATATGATTAGAAGAATATGCGGTATGAAAAAAAGGGAAAAGGATTAAAAAGTTATATCTTATGAGGTTGGTCGAGAATTGAACAAAATAACAGAGGAGGCTTATTCGGCCTCCTCTGATTGATTCAAAACTGCGCTATTGCTGGTGTTTAAACTCAGCTACCCACATTGCAGTTGCACCACATACAGCAACAGGCATAACAATGAGGTTGAGAATTGGAATGGTGGTAAATACGGAAACCAAAACACCAAACCCATAAGCTTTACCTTGCTTTTGTTTCAATTTGTAACGCATGTCATTGAACGGCACTTTATGGTTATCAAATGGATAGTCGCAGTATTGGATCGCCAACATCCAGGCTGTGAAGAAGAACCATAAGAAAGGTCCAACCGTTTGACCCAGAGCAGGAATCAACAACAACAGGAATAAACCAATCGCTTTTGGCAATACATACAGCAGTTTTCGCCATTCACGAGCCATAACACGAGGTACATCTTTGACCAATGCTGCAAACCCATCGTCATTGACTTTCTGACCAGTCAGCGACTCTTCTACTTTTTCAGCAAGCAATCCGTTGAATGGTGCGGCGATAAAGTTCGCTAAGGTGCTGAAAAAATATGAAAAGGTGGCGAGAATCGTTAGGACGAGAATTGGCCACAAGAGGTAAGTCAACCAAGACAGAAACTCAGGGAGTTGCCCAATCCAGCCTTCAATCCAAGCGTCTAAGTGAGAGAAAAGATAGAAGATAGCACCACCAACTAGCAATATATTCGCCAGCAGAGGGAGAACGACAAAACGTCTGATCTCTGGAGAGAGCGCCAATTGAATTCCGTATAGGAAATAACCAAAACCGGTTCTTTGTTGAATGTTCGACTTCATATCTATTTTATTTCTTGTGAGTGAAAACTCATTGTACCTGTCGATACTTTTCTTTCAATGCCCTAACAAATGAGGTCTTGTAAAGTGGAATCGTGGCAAGAATCACAACAAAAAACGGAACTTCTTGCATTAAGTTGTTCTAAACCTGCATATAGTTTTGGTAAAGTAAACGCATCATTCAGATTTATTGCACTTGGGTTACTGCTCAAGGATGTGCGAGTAGTAAGAACAGGTAGATTGAGAGTAAATAATGCAGGAATTGCGATTCGTACTCATTGTTGTTGGCGCATTAGCCATCGCCGCATTGCTTTTTCATGGCCTATGGACAAGCAAAAAAGAAGGCAAAGCGAAGTTTGGTAACAAACCACTTGGTAAGTTGGATGTTGACCAAGAAGAAAAAGAACCTCAAGAACAAGAGCGAGATTTTGCTCCTGCTCCAGAAGATGATTTCGAGATTATCCGTAAAGATCGCAAAGAGCCAGACTTTGGGATGGAAAGCTCGTTTGACAACAAGTTCGCCTCAGACCCTCTGATTGATGATGTTCTTGATGTAAAAGAGAAAGAGCATAAAGAAGAACCTGAGGTCCCTGCTTTTGTTGCAACTAAAGCGGAACAAGAGCCTGAGCCAGAAATTGTTGAGCCTGTTCAAGCGACGTTCGAAGAAGAGATTATCGAGCCAGTTTTCGAAGCTCCTGAAGTTGTCGAACCAGAAATCGATGTTGCACCAGTTGTTGTAGAGCAACCTGAAGAGCCAAAACCAGAACCTGAAATGCAAGTCATTGTGTTGAACGTTCACTGCGCTGGTGATGAGCCGTTCATCGGTACTAAGTTGTTCGATAGCATGCAGCAAAATGGATTGATTTACGGTGAGATGAATATCTTCCATCGTCATGTTGATTTGTCTGGTAACGGTAAAGTGCTCTTTAGTGTCGCCAACATGATGCAACCGGGCACATTAGAACATGGTGACCCTGCCGAATTCTCTACCAAAGGTATCTCGTTCTTTATGACATTACCTTGCTATGGTGAAGCAGATCAAAACTTCAACCTAATGCTGCGTATTGCACAACAAATTGCAGACGATATGGGTGGTAATGTCCTTGATGACCAACGAAACCTAATGACGCCGGATCGATTGGCATCTTATCGTCGTCAAATAGTTGAGTTTACTGCCGCTAGCGCATAATCTTAACACCAAATAAAGAGAGGGCTCCGTTAGGAGCCCTTTTTCATAGAATTCTCAACCTCATTTATTGAATACACACGGGGCTTTAATATGTCTGAACCAGTACTTCAGCGACTAGAAGAACTCAAAGAATCGTTGCATTACCACGCTGTTCGTTACTACGTGGAAGATAACCCTGAGATTCCAGATGCAGAATACGATCGTATGATGCGCGAGCTTATGGATATTGAAGCCGAACACCCAGATCTTGTTACAGTGGATTCTCCAAGCCAGCGTGTCGGTGGTCAGCCGTTATCTGAGTTCAGCCAAGTGACGCACGAAGTTCCAATGCTGTCTTTAGACAATGCTTTCGACGATGGTGAACTGGATAGTTTTCATAAGCGCGCTCAAGATCGTGTTCCTGACCAAACTATCAAGCAGTATTGCTGTGAACCTAAGTTAGATGGATTAGCTGTAAGCTTGCTGTACGAGAACGGTGTACTTGTACAAGCAGCAACGCGTGGTGATGGAGCGACAGGTGAAAATATTACTGAAAACGTACGTACTATCAGCGCAATTCCACTTAAGTTGCAAGGCAAAGACTGGCCTGCTCGTCTTGAAGTTCGTGGTGAAGTATTCATGCCGAAAGCCGGTTTTGACAAACTTAACGAGACTGCTCGAAAAAAAGGCGAGAAAGTGTTTGTGAACCCACGCAATGCAGCTGCGGGAAGCCTGCGTCAATTAGATTCGCGCATTACTGCTTCACGCCCATTGAGCTTCTACGCGTACAGTGTTGGTGTTGTGGAAGGCGCAACGTTAGCATCAAGCCATTACGAGCGATTCCTTCAAATCAAATCTTGGGGTTTGCCAATGTGCCCTGAAACCAAGCGATTCGATAGCTTGGAAGAAGTGAAAGCCTACTATCAAGATATTCTGACTCGTCGTGAAGCATTAGCTTATGAAATCGACGGTGTCGTAATAAAAGCTGATGACATTGCTATTCAAGAGCGATTGGGCTTTGTTGCTCGAGCACCTCGTTGGGCTATCGCATACAAATTTCCGGCTCAGGAAGAAATTACAACGTTAAACGAAGTCGAGTTCCAAGTGGGTCGTACCGGTGCGATTACTCCAGTAGCTAAGCTTGAGCCTGTCTTCGTTGGCGGTGTAACCGTCAGTAATGCAACCCTACACAATGCAGACGAAATTGAACGTTTAGAGGTAATGGTTGGCGATGAAGTTGTGATTCGTCGTGCTGGTGATGTTATCCCACAAGTTGTTTCGGTGATCAAAGAGCGTCGTCCTGAAACTGCGCGAGAAATTATTTTCCCTGAAGCGTGTCCTGTATGTGGCTCTCATGTTGAACGTATTGAAGGGGAAGTGGTAACACGTTGTACTGGTGGATTAGTGTGCCAAGCACAACGTAAAGAAGCACTAAAACATTTTGTTTCTCGTAAAGCCCTTGATGTTGATGGTCTTGGCGACAAAGTGATTGAACAGCTCGTTGACCGAGAAATGGTTGAGACACCAGCAGATCTGTTTAAGTTGTCGGCCGGAGTGTTGACAGTCCTAGAGCGCATGGGCCCTAAATCGGCAACCAACGTAGTTAATGCTCTTGAGAAATCAAAATTGACAACATTACCGCGTTTCTTGTATTCGCTAGGTATTCGTGAGGTAGGGGAGGCGACGGCTGCCAACCTAGCGCAACACTTCAGGTCACTGGATTTGATTCAGGCAGCGACAGAAGAACAGTTAATTGAAGTTCAAGATATTGGCGTTATTGTTGCCAAACACATCACGACCTTCTTTGGTGAAGAGAAAAACCAGGTTGTTGTACAGGATTTGTTGAATCAAGGTATTAATTGGCCTGAGATTGCCGCTCCGCAACAAGGTGTTGAGTTACCGTTAGAAGGCAAAGTTGTTGTATTGACGGGCACGCTTTCTCTGCTGGGACGTTCCGAAGCGAAAGAAGCGCTGCAGAATCTAGGTGCAAAAGTGACGGGTAGCGTTTCAAAGAAAACCGATATTCTTTTTGCTGGAGAGAATGCTGGCTCTAAGCTAGCGAAAGCTCAAGAGTTGGGTGTTGAGGTTAAAACCGAACAAGACTTGCTCAATTTGATGAAATAACTTCCATCAAAAAAGATAAAAAATAACTAAAAGCCCTAAATGACAGTCATTTGGGGCTTTTTCTTGCCAATTAAAAAGTGACAAAATTAGCGCTATTTTCCTATTGAAATCATTTCAGTGATCAAGATCTCTCCTTTAATTTTTCCTCGTATCTAGCAGTAACTCTGCGATCAACTTCAAATTGATGTTTCCGTATTGAATGTAAGTTATTGATAAATAGCATCTTTGTGTCGACCTGCAGTTTGGGTGTTAAAAATAAGATCTGGATCAACAAGTTATATGGAACTTTGGCGTTGGTCATATTTTTTTAGAAAAAAAATAAGTTCCGTTTGGATGTTTTTAGATGCGAAGTTAGTCTTAGAAGCGTGGATACACGGTGTGTATGCAGGAACTAAAAAGAACCAATTTAGAAATATTGAGGTTCACTCAGGAATTTACTTCTCTCCTTCGGCGGCCAACTTAAGGTGAGATAGAAAAATACAGCTATATCCATTTTTAGGAGTTTTTTCCATGGACAAATTTTTTAAAGTATCTGCCCTTTCTGCGGCAATGATGGGTGCAGTAGTTGCTGCTCCAGCAATGGCTGAAGATCCATTAGGTCCAGAGTACGCTGGCGCAGTTTCAGAGTTTTTCTCTGAGTCGACTATCAGCGGTAACCTTAACTTTTGGATGCGTGCTCGTGACCGTGGCAATGTAGATGCAAATGGTAACGACACTAAAAAGGTAACGAACCTAGACCACGGTTCTATCTTTGCAAACCTAGGCTTCAACTCAGGCTATGTTGGCGGTGTTGCTGGTCTTGATGTTGTTATCTACAGCACATTCGACATGTGGCAAAACGGTGGTGCAGACCACGAAATGAACTTCTGGGGTGTAAACAACCCATACGATAAAGAAGCGAAAGACAGCGCATGTTCTGATGTATGGACTGACTGTACAGACAACGGCGTTTCATTTGCTACTGCGGCAGCGAAGTTCAAACTAGGTGATTCTGCTACTGCGAAACTTGGTTACTTCCAACCATCTGTACCTAGCTCTCTAGGTGTTAACTGGTCATTTGCTCCTGGTACTTACCTAGGTGGTGAAGTTGGCGGAAAAATCGGTGGTTTTGACCTAGGTTTGGTTGTTGCGACTGAATACAAAGCACCGTGGTTCAAAGAAACTTACGAATTCAGAACAACTAAGGGTGAAGACGCAGGTACACTTTACTCTGTAGGTGGTCGTTACACTCTAGACAACGGTATCTCTCTAGATGCAGCATACGGTGGTCTATCTGATGGTGACCGTTGGAACGCTCACTTTAAAGTGAAAGGTACAACAGAAGGCGGTCTATACTGGTCTCCTCAACTATACATCGTTGACGATAGCGAACAGTACGACAGCACTGCATACCAGCTAGCACTTTTGACAAGCTTCTCTTCTGGTCAGTACTCATACCGTGCTGAAGCGACATACACTGGCGCAGATTCTGGTGACCCAGCAAACGTTGGTAACATGTCTTACCGTCTAACTAGCCAATACGGTGGTTCAAACGGTGCTTACGAAATCTGGTGGAACAACCGTTCTGACTTTAACCACGATGAAGAGCTAGCGGTATTTGGTTCTGTGTCTCGTGACTTCTCTGATATCGGTGGTAAAGGCTTTAGTGCTGGCCTAAGTGGTGCATACGGCTTCGGTTCATCTGCTCAAGGTTACGATGACCTTAGCGAGTACGCATACAGCGTCTTTGCAAACTACGCAATCCAAGCTGGCGCACTTAAAGATGCTCACATCAGCTTCTACTACACTAACTACTACAATGATACAAACGCTCCGAACTGGACAGGTTACACTAACTTGTTCCAAGATGAGGAAGATTTCAAACTAGTACTAGCAATTCCGTTCTCAGTTAACTAAGCGAACTGAATACACTAAATAGTGTCTAAAAAGCTGAGCATACGCTCAGTTTTTTTTGTCTCAGAGACCAAGGAGCTAACCATGAAGAAAGCACTGATCATTCCATTTGTATTGTTCTCCCTTCAAGCTTGTAGCACTGCCCCTAAAACTCCAGCCGAGTATTGGTATGGGCAAGGCGAACGTTTTGGCTCAAATGGCTACCGCTACGACAACGATGTTTTAGCGAACTTAAAAGAGAGTGTTTCTTTTGACGAAGCATCCTACAAGGCGGGCTATGAAGTAGGTAAAGCAGAGTACTGTGATCCTTTCAAAGCATTTGAAAAAGGTATCCAAGGTACTCGTTATACTGACCAATGTGCAGGTCAGCCTCAAGAAGTCATGATCAAAGCGGAATGGCAAAGAGGGTGGGATGCATTTATCGGTTCTGACTTCTACAAGTTCTAAGTTTTTTCATTTAACGGCCAACGAAGTTTATCCCCGTAAAATAGATAAACTTCGTTAAAACCATTGATAATATTACTTATTTAAATGTACCACCGTACATTGTGCATAATTCGCGTGGTAGGTGTTTTACTGTACCATCACTAAATGTGCAATCTACGCCAGCACCAAATGCATGTCCCGCTGAGTTTTGTGCTAAAGAAATTGGAGATGCAAAAATAAAGCACGCGATAAATAAAGCAGCAATCTTTTTCATGGTGAATCCTCTCACTCATTAAATTTCCAGCTTAGGCTGAATAATTAATTGATCTTTCAATTTAAAGTTAGAATTGTTTTATTTCTTTATCGTACCATTTTGATGTTGGCATAAGACGATTGGCATATAATCGCTAGTCCCGTCTGGTAGATAGCATTGCACGTTAGGCCCCGTAGCACTGTTACCGTTTGAGCCTGAGTAGGCAAACACGCTTGATGAGAACAACACCACAGCGAACAACATCATTGTCTTTTTCATAGTACTTCCTCTTACTTACCTTAAAAAAATATAAGCACCTAATTGACATGCTTATGCGTTAAGTATGTATAGAGACCTAGAAAGATCAAAATTAAATTCAACAAGGTTTTATTTTTCAAAATAAATTTAGATTTTGAAAAAGTAATTATATTTCGCTATGTGTTTGAATTATTAAAATTGAAAATTTAAAAATAGGTAGAAAAGAGAGGATATTGATGATATTTCTATCACTTAATTCACATAATTAATTTAAATAAGTGGATGAAATAAAAGAGGTAGTGGAATTAGGAATAGAATAGGGCGCATAGCACCCTATTATTTTGACAAACATCATCGAGAAATAGGTTTTATCTTAAGAATTATGCCATCAACAGCAATAATTTCGACTCGAGTTCCTGCTGGTAAATCGTGTTCTGACTCAGCAGACCAAGTAGTATCTGCCACTCGTAAGCGGTTCATCCCCACCGTGAAGTCTTCATCTAACGTCACGATACTGCCGACTAATTGCTTCTGTTTTTGGTTAAGATCGCGCGCACTGTCGCTCTTGCGATCTTTCGACCATTGTTTTCGCCACCATAGCCAAGTTGTCACCAAGCTGAATGCCGCAAAGGCTAACCACTGCATTTGCCAGCCGATTGGTAGCACAGATAAAATCGCACCTACGATCAATGCAGAGATGCCAAGCCATAGGAAGTAGCCTGCTGTGCCGAGTAACTCAACAGCTAACAATGCGAGGCCGAAAGCAATCCAATGCCAGAAAGTGATGCCTTCTAATAAACTAAATAAGTCCATAGGCTAGCCTTTGTCTTTGCTTTGTTGGAACATTTCAGCAATACCAGCAACAGAGCCCATTAAACCAGTTGCTTCGATTGGTAGCATGATGATTTTCCCATTTTCTGCTTGGCCAATACTCTTCAATGCGTCGGTATAGCCTTGAGCAATAAAGTAGTTCACCGCTTGAACGTCACCTTTAGCGATGGCTTCTGACACCATGTAAGTCGCTTTTGCTTCCGCTTGCGCCGCACGTTCGCGGGCTTCTGCGTGTAAGATCGCAGACTGCTTTTCACCTTCCGCTTTTAAGATCTCTGATTGTTTTTGACCTTCTGCTCGTAAGATTTCTGCTTGGCGCACACCTTCAGCTTCTAAGATCTCTGCACGTTTATTACGTTCTGCTTTCATCTGAGCATTCATTGCAGCAGTCAGATCTGCGGGTGGCTGAACGTCTTTAATCTCAATACGTGTCACTTTGACACCCCAAGGGTTAGTAGCTTGGTCAACAATAGAGAGAAGCTTGGTGTTGATCATGTCACGCTGGCTGAGCATTTCGTCCAGCTCCATTGAACCAAGTACGGTACGGATGTTGGTTAATGTGAGGTTACGAATAGCATGTTCTAGATCGTTGACTTCATAAGCCGCTTTGGCTGCGTCGATAACTTGAACAAAGCCGACTGCGTCGATGACGACATTCGCATTATCTTTAGAAATAACCTCTTGAGCTGGAATGTCGAGAACGCGTTCCATCATATTGATCTTCTGACCAATTCTATCAATAAACGGAATAATTAAGTTCAGGCCCGGTTTAAGTGTGTGGGTATAACGTCCAAAGCGTTCAACCGTCCAGTTGTTCCCTTGAGGTACAGTCTTAATCGCAGAGGCAAGAATAATAACGGCTAGAGCAACGAAAATACCGATGGTGATCAATGAGTCAATTGGCATGTGCTATTCCCTTAAGTGCATAATGTTTAATCCATTCTTACTTATTTATGCGTATTAAACAATCGTAGAAATGAGAGCTTGGATAGATAACAGGCAGAATAAAGGCCGGAATACACCAGCCTTTATTATTGCTAAAAATTCATGCCGTTAACATGTGAATGCTATTTAGTTGGGTATTCAATCCAACTGGTACCATCTAATGAGACGTAGTACTTACCATTTACCTCAATTACGGTTGAGCCAGAGTTTTGAGCGACCACACGGGTTTCTGGTAAGTTGCCAGCCAATTCGCTCGGGTTGAATGATTCCTTGTCATAAATGTTTTGCTCAAGAATATTCGATACCAATTGTGATAGGGCTAAGTAGCTTGAAGGCGCTTTAACGTGCTTCGTATTGCCTTGGCGTTGAATTCCTTCACCGAAGACTTTAATCCCAACCGGTGTGTGAACGATGGTTGGTGCTGGAATTTCACGCATACCAGAGATCTGCATTCTATCACCTCGCATACCGGCGCCATGTTCTGGCACTAATGCAACAACAATATTACGTTTGGAGGCTTTTAGCTCTTGGAAGAACGAGTAAAGATCATCAAGAAGATTCTTTAGGCGTTTCTTGTAACTCACCATAGACGTTGTCGAGTTTGCATTGATGATGCGGTTACCATCATGCAATGAAATAGTGTTATACAACGCAACCACTTTCTCATCATCGCTTTTGATTCGTTGCTGCCACCAGTCATCAAGCACCTGTTTATCACGGAAGATAGAGGAGCCATCGAACGACTTTTGGTAAGGCTTGAACCCTTCTTGAGACATCAGGTTCGTTTTTAGATCGCCATCTTTTTTGATCAGTTCTAAGAAGCTATCGAACACACCGTTGTGGTTCATCAACAGATTTTCTTTGAAGCCGAGATCTTTCAGGTTATCGAACAAGTAACATTGCTTTGGAGCAGGCTCGAACAATTTACTGTGTTCTTGCTGGCCACAACTTGCTCTCAGCAGCCTTACAACGGCTGGTCCGCTGTAGGATGTTGCCGCGCTGAAGTTATCAAACATGACATCAAATTCTTTGAACAACGGGTGATCGGCCAAACCAGCAATCTCGATGTCATCCCAAGCGACGGAACAGATGCTCAAGAACAGCAAATCAAACGGAGCATCTTGTGCACTATCAGGGCTGAACGAGACACGTCGTGACGCTTCTTTCGCAAAGAAATCTGCCGTCATACTATTGAGCGACTCATCGTTGATTTCTGTGACTTGAGGTTGTGTTGTTTCCGCTACTTCCGTGGTTGCTGGTGGAGCAGGTTGCGCTGTTTCAACGGTTACTGAACTCTCTGGCGTTTTTGGAATGCTGACATAAATCATCGCGATAACGACAAATACAGAAACGCGTAAAAACTTGCTAAGAATGTAATACGCTGCGCACAGGACAAACAACCCAAGCAATGCTTGAACAGAAATGAAGCGTCCCATGAGTTCGACAAGATAGCTAAACTCAAACTGCATCAACTGACCCGCCTGATCCCATAATCGCTCTAACGGAGGTAAGAAAGAGTCATAATGTAGGAGCCATGCAGCGATGATCACTGCGATAACGTGTCGCAGTACATTCAATGCTTTGATTGGCACAGGTAACAGAATAAAGAGTAAGAGCGCAAAGTTTTCTAACGGATGGAAATCGATTATCCCTTGAAGGAAAAGGGCAACTTTGGCAATAAAATAAATGTTCCACCAATCCAATCCAATCATGAATTGAGTTGTTTGTTTAGAATGTGAAGTCATCACTTATGCTTCTTGTTTTTGTTTACAGAAAGATCTTGTTCAAAATACCGAGCGCGTTTTAAGTATCGATTGTAGAGCTGTTTTATTGCTCTTACCGCATCACGCAGAAAATAACCTAGGAACAAACCCACACTTAGGCTTATACCCACGGTAAGCATAAAATCATCAATGTTCATCATTGCTCCTTAATGCTGATGGCTTTCTTTACTGCGAACAAAGCAGGCACTTCGGTCATCGGTTTTTCGTTTACCGCGAAGATTTGTTTTTCAGTGGTCAAGGTTGATACCTCGTCGGAAATACTGGCCTCATCTTCTAGAATATGTCTGAGTTCACCCTCAATGTCATAATGTGTCTCGAAGGTACGCGTAGAGTGAAACAAATCTCGAGGCGGAAACTCGAATATATTGTTCAGTGCAACATCAATATCGTTATGACGTATTGCACTGAACAGGACGTAAAGTGCCTTATTACATGCTGTGACCACATCGCCATCTCTTCGGATGTGGCACAAACGAAGGCACTCTTCCGGACTCATCCCAGGCAGCAAATTCAGCTTAATGAGTGCAAAGTTCACATTGGACCGACTCGAACTGGCCATCACATCAGTACAGTATTGGCTAAAGTCTCCGTTATGTAGGTAGCCTTTACTGCCAAATTTAACGTCGTACTTTAGTAAGGCCTCTAAGCTTTGAGGCAACTCACGTGTTAACATTTGTCCTTGTATTGCTTCTACCTGAGTCATGAAGCGCATCTGCGGCACTTGAACTGGTGAAATCAGGTTTACGCCAGCACGAAGCAAAAACTTTTCATCTGCGTATCGTAAACATTGCTCCGTTTCCCGAATAACAAGCTTTAGTTGGCGACCCCCTTTCGTGCGAAGTTGATAGCAATCCAATGCCAACTGTTGCACTTCGCTCTGGCTTGAGCAGTTGAAAACAATGGTTGATGCTCTTGGGCTGTCTAACATCTCTAATAGCTGCTGGTTATTTTCTGCTAGCTGCATTCCTCTTGGCACTTTTGTGCTGTCACCTAAGGCTTCTTTCGTAATGTAAAGTCGTTCGCTATCGGCTTTATCTTCCATGACGTCGTGTGCTTGTACTTTCTCGTAAGGTGTCGCGAGCAAGCTACCTCTATCATCAAACGATAGGATGTATTCTTCTTCTGATTTCACTCCGTGTCCGTTTGACCAAAAGTCTACGAAGTAGCTGTAGCGCGATTCATCTAATGCACTCATTGTTGCTAAGCCAGCAAGATATTGATTGTTCGTCAACAATTTGGGTTTGAGTACCGATGTCGCTAAATGCCCATAAATACATACATTGATAATGAGCGACTTTTTATGGGCTAATTTGCTTATTGTTGATAGGAATATGCCTACATCTTTGTCGCTGCAATGAGATAAAATCGAATCGGGAATAAACAAAATATAGTTAGAGTTTTTGGTGATATTCATTCTGTGAATGTCTTTAGCAAGAACAATAGGGTCTAACTTCTTTTTTTGATTTTTATTACTGATAAAGTAGATCTTATCAAGATAACTATCAGATAAGTCTTTGAATTTTTTTGATGCTTCGCGATTTAGACCGGAGATAAAGGTTTCTTTGTTCGTGAAACTTGTAAGTAAAGTGTTGTGATTTTGGTCGGATGCACTAATTAAAAATTCAATTGTCATGTGTTTGTGAGAAAATAAATTGACGTATACGGATTTATTTCTTTGTTCACTGGTAATTGCGGGTAGACCGTTTATTAATGACATTAAAATGGCTCTTTAATCAGTTGGTTATATTCATTTTTCATTAATTTTCAAATTCCCCTGTATGGTAATCGTTACAGAAAAATCTGACATAATGACAAGAAAATGACGCTAAGATACTAAACGAAATTGATCAAAAATAAAATTAGATATAGCATTCTCTGCCTTGATGTTTATAAGTCTAAAATTATACATTCGCAAACCAATGTAATTAAATATTGTCTATAATTGTGGCTTATATGTCGCAAACAGATAATTACAACTAATCTTCATAATCTTAGTTTCTGAAGCCAAACATCATTTATCAATTTAATAATCATGTGATCAATGATTTAGGTTGTTCACATTTTTTCTCATTTTATAAATATGCGATGCACGGGTTAGGTGCGTCAAATTTTCAGCATCGTATTTGATACAAAATTGAAGTAGGACAGGGGAGTCTCTACTTTTTTATCAAGTGCGCGGATAACGTGGAAAGATGTCGTGACAGAGCCAGCAAAAGACATTAATTCGATCTACTCTTCATATAACTTAACTCAGCATCAATATGTTGAAACGACTGAAGAAGAGTCGTATTTATATGTGAAAAGTAAGTGGTTGGTTTTCCAATCGAAGCCTACCAAAGGCACTGGAACTGGAATTAAAAACAAACAAGCAGGTCTTGAAACGGAAGCGATATGAAGCGTCTTCTTTTTGTTAGCCTGAGAGGCGGGTGTGGCTCAACCACAGTAACCGCAAACTTGACTCAAGCTTTAGCCAAAATTAATAAGCAGGTTCTTGCTATAGACGTGTCATCTGAGAACCTTTTGCGTCTTCATTTTGGGCTTCCTTATGAAGAGCAAGATGGTTGGGCTGGGCGTGTCTTATCTAATGATACTTGGGTAGAAGCCGGTTATCAGAGCCCTCAAGGCGCTTTGTTACTGCCATTTGGCGAATTGAACGCAGAACAAAAGCATCGGTTCGCTCAATCTTATCAATATCTTGAAGCGCTTGGTCGTTCAACTTTGCAAGTGACAGATGCAGAAAAATGGCAGCTGTTTCATGGTGATATGTCTTATCTCATGACTCCAGAAATGAACGCGTTTGTTGAGTCGATGGACATGGTTTTTGTGGTCATCAACGCTGACGCGATGAACTACGCGGCTCTGCAAACGGCAGTTCGAAACACTCCGGAAATCGGCCATATACTTGAGTCTGGCAAGCTGCGCTACATCCTCAATCAATACCAACCCGAGACCGAGATTGGTCGAGATTTTATGTTGGTATTTAAAAAGGAGCTGCAAGACTTGTTAGTGCCTGTTCTCATGCATCGTGATACAGCGCTGACTGAGTGTGTGGCTAACTTAACGACTGTTCAACACTACTCTCCGACCAGTCAAGCGGCGAAAGACTATCAGTCGTTGGCCTTTTGGTGTGTTTCTACTATTTCTGCTGCAACTTCTCAGGGCTAGTGCATGCGTAGCCTCAACCTTATCTTCCAAAGCTGGATAGTCGATCAATTTCAGTCGCACAAGCAGGCGTATGAGCAAGCTTGGGAATGCAAAACCAATTGGCTGGGAAATATTGTGCTTTCTTTTTGGTTTTCATTGAGCTTTATCTTTTTAAAACCTGTGATTTCTGGTGTTCCCTCTTGGAAACTGCCGCTGGTCTATTTTCCACAAGTTAACTATGCCGCCCCTCGCTTGTTCGACCCGATTCGGTTTGTTGTCCAGAGTGTTTGGTTATTGTGTTTTAAGCAAAGTGTTGCGTCTGCTTGGTCTCATCAAGCCAGTGGCGTAGTGATGTACCTTGCTGAGAAAATCCGCAATGCTTTCTACTTGCCATTTGAGCTGGTGGCGAAAAGTGTTCGCTGGTTAGAGCTGACGGCCAATCAAGTTAAAGACCCTAAAGTACGCGAACGTATTAAAACCAGTAAGTCAGCAATGGCTCTGAATTATACGTTATTGTTCTTTGTCGTCTTAATCGCCCTACTTTGTTTTACCGTGCCATTTGGTTACCAAGCCCAAACGGTATTTGTGTTGTTACTCTGGGCACTCGCGATGATGGTGCGACGCATGCCGGGGCGCTTTCCGACCATGTTGCTTATCATTCTGTCTGTCACCGCGTCATGTCGTTACCTGTGGTGGCGTTATTCATCAACGTTGAACTGGGACGATCCTATTGCACTGATCTTAGGGGGTATTTTGCTTTTAGCAGAAACCTATTCTTGGATCGTGTTGATGCTGGGCTACTTCCAGAATATTTGGCCGCTTAACCGCAAGCCAGTTTCAATGCCACAAGATCAGTCTATTTGGCCAACCATCGACTTGATGATTCCAACTTACAACGAAGATCTCGATGTGGTTAAAGCGACGGTATACGCAGCGATGGGGGTAGACTGGCCAAAAGAAAAGCTGAAAATTCACATTCTCGATGATGGTAAACGAGACAGCTTCCGTGACTTCGCAAAGAGTGTGGGGGTTAACTACATTCGCAGGCCAACTAACGAGCACGCCAAAGCCGGTAACATCAACTATGCGTTAAAGCAGACGGATGGTGAGTTTGTGGCGATCTTCGACTGTGACCACATTCCAACTCGAGCATTCTTCCAGCTCACTATGGGTATGTTCCACAAGGATCCGAAGCTGGCGCTGATTCAAACTCCGCACCACTTTTTCTCTCCGGATCCGTTTGAACGTAACTTGTCGAACTTCCGTAATGTGCCTAACGAAGGCAACTTGTTTTATGGGTTGATTCAAGATGGTAACGATTTATGGGACGCGACGTTTTTCTGTGGCTCGTGCGCCATCTTGCGCCGTGAACCGCTTGAAGAAGTGGGTGGTATTGCAGTTGAAACCGTAACGGAAGACGCACATACGTCACTGCGCATGCACCGATTGGGCTATCGCTCTGCTTACCTTAAGCAGCCGATATCAGCGGGTTTAGCGACAGAAACCTTATCGGCACACGTAGGACAACGTATTCGCTGGGCGAGGGGCATGGCGCAGATCTTCAGGGTCGACAACCCGCTCACCGGTAAAGGGCTGAAGTTGTCGCAGCGGCTTTGTTACGTCAATGCCATGCTGCATTTCTTATCCGGTATACCGCGTATTGTGTTTTTGATTGCACCTCTGGCGTTTTTGTTGCTGCACTCTTACGTCATTTACGCACCAGCATTGGCGATTATCCTGTACGTTTTGCCGCACATGATCCACGCCAGTATGACCAACTCACGCATGCAGGGTGACTATCGTTACTCCTTCTGGGGGGAAGTGTATGAAACCGTGCTTGCTTGGTACATCGCAAGACCAACGACCGTCGCTTTGTTTGCGCCTCATAAAGGGACATTCAATGTAACGGCGAAAGGGGGCTTGGTTGAAAAATCGCATTACGACTGGGTGATCTCTCGACCGTATTTGGTGCTTGTGGCACTGAATATTCTTGGTTTTGCCGTGGGCCTGTATCGAATGGGGTGGGGGCCCCAAGATGAGGTCGGCACTGTCATCGTGAACTTAGTATGGACGATGTACAACTTGCTGATCTTAGGTGCAGCGGTCGCGGTTGCGGTAGAAGCGAAACAGGTACGAAAAGATCACCGCGTAGAGGTGGCAATTCCTGTTGCGGTGAGATTGCACTCTGGGCATTTGATTCAAGCTCAGATGAAAGACTTTTCATTGGGGGGCGTCCGCATCGAAATTGATGGCGTTGACGAACAAACTTGCCAGTACTTACTCGGTCAGTCACTCGAAGTGATTCTGAATCGTGGCGGGCAAGAATTCGTGTTCCCGATGACGGTTGCCTATGCTCATAAAGGCATGTTCGGTATGCAACTCAATGAATTGTCGCATCAACAACAAATCCAATACGTCCAATGTACATTTGCGCGAGCAGATACATGGGCGAAATGGCAACAAGGCTATCAAGCAGATAAGCCACTATCGAGTATGCAAGCCGTTCTACAAGTCGGCTTTAATGGATACAAGCGCTTGCTACAACACTGCCCTAAATTTGTCGTGGTCAGTGTGGATGCACTTTTATTTTGTATCGAATTTATTTGGTCACTTCGACCTCGCTATGTCCCAATCAGGACCACAAGTCATGCTAAATAATAAAAAACTAACAGCGTTGACGACGGCAATCACTCTGATGTGTATGTCGGGCAGTCTCGCGGCACAAGAAGTAAAACAGCAATTGTCGGAACCCCAAGCTCAGCAACAAGACGCGGAAAATGCCACCGTCTTTAAGCGAGTCGTTCCATTTAGTCAATTGGGCTACAGCGGCTCAATTGCGATTCAAGGCAGTGAAGCGAACGCTTATGTTGGCTTTGGCTCTCGCCTTGATGAGGTGGTTTCAAAAGCCACGTTGTACTTTGATATTACGCCTTCGCCAGCATTACTTGCCTTGGTTTCACACGTCAAAGTGTACTTGAACAACGAGTTGATGGGCGTGGCGTCTATCGTTGATGGTCAGCAGGGTAAAAAGCTCAGTCTTTCTATGCCACTGGATACGCGTTACTTCAGTAACTACAACCAAATTCGTTTTGAGCTGATTGGCAACACTCAAAAAGACTGTGCCAACCCGAATGATTCCAGTATTTGGGCCGAGATCAGCCAAAGCAGCCGTATTGAAATGTTTGTGCAAAAAACGCAGCTAGAAAGCGATTTGAGCTTACTGCCAGCGCCTTTCTTTGATGTTCGTGACTTTAGCCAACTCAATCTGCCTGTCGTAATGGGCGATAAATATGACTTAGACGAAGTGAAAGCAGCTGGTGTTTTGAGTTCCTACTTTGGCTCTTTAGCTGCTTGGCGCGGTGCGCAGTTTCCTCTGAGTTTCGACACTTTGCCAGAGCGCAACGCCGTGGTGTTTATCACCAACGACAACAAACCTGAATTCCTAAAAGACTTCCCAGATACGGATGGCCCGCGTGTACAGGTGATTACCCACCCAACCGACCCATACGTGAAGTTATTGCTGGTGATTGGTCGTGATAGTGCTGACCTAAACACCGCAGTACGTGGCTTGGCATTGGGTAACCAGATTCTTACCGGCCCCATTGCTAAGATCAACGAGGTGAAGCAAATCAAACCTCGCTTGCCTTACGATGCGCCAAACTGGGTGAGCACAGATCGACCGGTTGCGTTGTCTGAATTGGTTGAGCAAAAGAGCATGCTGCAAGTGGAAGGTCGCACACCACCGCCTATCAGCGTGAGCCTACGTTTGCCACCAGATCTGTTTACTTGGCAGAGCCGTGGTATTCCAATGGATCTGAACTACCGTTACTCACCGCCGACGGAAGACCATTCTGGCTCCCGTCTGACGTTGAGCATTAACGACCAGTTCATCGAAGCCTTTAACTTGACCACTGCGGGTCAAGGTGGCGACTCTAACCGCGTTCGTGTGCCATTGTTGGATGACAGCATTCTGAGCAGCGACGACCGTGTCCGTATTCCTGCATTCAAAGTGGGCAGCAAAAACCAGATTGATTTTGAATTTGGCTTTGCCTCTGTCACTGATGGTTTGTGTCAGGTGACTCAACCAAGCAAGCAATATGCCGTGGTTGATGGCGACTCTACGCTCGACTTTAGCGGCTTCCCGCATTACATCGAAATGCCAAACATGCGTGCGTTCGCAACATCTGGCTTCCCGTACACACGCATGGCGGATCTGTCTGAAACTGCTGTTGTGGTGCCAAAAAACGCACCAAAAGAAGCACTGCAAACCTTCTTGAATGTGATGGGCTCTTTGGGCGGTGATTCTGGCTACCCAGGTATCCAAGTATTATTGACCGATAAGTGGGATGCACAAGCGCTAAAAGACAAAGATATCTTGAGTATTGGAGTGGTGCGTTCATTAGAAGAAGCGGCGAACGACCCAGACCAAGTGAATCTGGTGGTTGAAGCAGGCGAGCGCCAAATTCGTCTACCGAGCAAGAATGAACAGCAACTTGGTATGAACTGGATGAACCCAAGCGATGCTAACCAAGTGCCAGCTGATTATGTTTCAGTGGAAGCAAGCGGCTCCTTTGCTGCGATTTATGGTATGGAATCACCTTACACAAATAATCGCAGTTTAGTGTCTATTATGGCTGCTCATCCTGCTGATTTTGCTACGGTTGATGAAGCACTTTCGGATTCGGGCAAAGTGGAGCATATGTTTGGCTCTGTAGTGACGCTTAGAAACGATGAAGTCGCGAGCTATAACGTTGGTTCTCACTACTTTGTGGGTGAGCTGCCAGTGTGGCAATTAGTTTGGTTCCACTTCTCAAATCATCCAATCATCGTGGCATGCTTCGCTGCGTTATTGATGGTGATCGTGACTATTGTGCTTTGGCGTGTTCTGCGTCAGGTTGCTGCAAAACGTCTAGAGAAAACTGAGGAGGAAGAGGAATGAAAAAGCTGATTGCACTTATCATGCTACTGGCTTCTCCTCAGCTGTGGGCAAACACCTGTGACTGGCCACAATGGGACACATTTAAGTCGGTTTATATCGAACAAGGTCGGGTCGTGGATGGTAGCGATGAGCGCATGATCACCACATCGGAAGGCCAGTCCTATGCGCTGTTTTTTGCTTTGGTTGCCAATGATCAAAAAGCGTTTGCCGAAGTATTAAACTGGACTCAAGTGCATTTAGCTGGTGGTGACCTTACGGCAAGATTGCCAGCTTGGTTATGGGGCAGAAAAGCGAACGGCAGTTTTGGTGTGTTAGATACCAATGCAGCATCGGATTCCGATCTTTGGATTGCTTACGCTTTAGTGGAAGCGGGTCGACTGTGGGATAACTATTATTACCAATCGGTTGGTCATCTGCTTGCTAGTCGTATTCTACGAGAAGAGACTGTAACCATTGACGGTGTGGGCACCGTGTTACTGCCTGCACCAACAGGATTTGAGTTTGGTGATCGCTACCGTGTGAACCCGAGTTATGTGCCGTTACAGCTGATTGCGCGAATGGAAGCCCTGTATCCGCAATATTCATGGGATGGTATGTATAAAGCAAGCGCGCAAATGCTAACGCAAACCATGCCAAAAGGTTTCAGCCCTGATTGGGCGACGCTCAGCCAAGGCCAGTACAGTGCGGATTCGGTGACTGGGCCAATTGGCAGCTACAACGCCATTCGTACCTACTTATGGGCGGGTATGCTTGATGACCAAGTCGCAGAAAAAGATCAGCTGATTCAGCAAATGCAGCCTTTTGTCGCAGCGACTAAAGCGCTCGGAGCACCACCACGAGAAGTGAATACAGAAACGGGTGAATACACTCAAGTTGGCAGTGCGGGATTTTCTGCTGCTGTATTGCCTTTGTTGGCGGCGTCTGGTGAGTCTGAGCTGCTCAAAGCACAAGCAAGCCGAGCGCAGCAAGAGCTTATCTCGGACAGAAACGACCACTACTATGACAATGTTTTGAGCTTGTTTGGCCTAGGCTGGCATCAGGCGCGCTACCGCTTTGGCAAACAAGGTGAACTGTTGCCGGCATGGAGCGAGCAATGCCAATAGCAAGACGTGCTTCGTGGTTGATCTCGCTGGCCATGATGGCGAGCGGGATTGCTCCTGTTTATGCACAAAGTTTTAGCTCAAAGCCGCTTAGCAAAGCGCAGTTAGCCGCGGTTTATCAACCGATCGAAACGGTTCAGTTCTCGACGTCTCTTGCTCGGGTAAACTCGGTGGAGTGGCTGGTTGAACAGCTGAAACTGGCGGATGCAATAGGACGCGACGACATTGTTGAAAGTACGTTAGAGCGTTTGTTTGCGATTGAGGAAGGCAACCCGATTGGCTTGTATTACCAAGCCAATATGTACTTAAAGCGTAAGCAACCTGAGTTGGCGAAGCAGACGTTTCAGCGTTTAACCAAACAATCGCCAAATTCTCCACAAGCCAAAGACTTGGCTGCCATCATGTCTCTTCAAGGAGATAAGAAAGGCGATTACCAACGAGCTAAGTTGCTAGCTAAATCTGGCCGTTACGAAGAAGCCATCCAAGCGTATAAAGTCATTTTTCCAAACGGCATGCCTTCTGCTGCATTGCAGTTAGAGTTTCTTCAGCTGCAAAGCAATCTTGATGGAAGTTGGCAGACAGTAAAACAAGGTTTAGAGCGCTTAAATGCAGATTACCCGGGTGTGCCTCAGTTTCAACTCGCATTGGCGAATCATATCCGCAAAGAGAATCCAGCTGACCCATGGATTTTGGATACTTACAAAAAGCTCGCTTTAGCGCCAGTCATTGGCAGCAGTGCGGCGACATCTTGGTTGCGTGCTCTCGATCAACTGCCTATCTCAGAACAAGTGGTTCAACAATACGCGATTTTAGCGAGTTACTATCCATCAGATCTTGAGATACAACGAGCTAACCAAGGCGCGAAGAAGCGCTGGGCAACCGAGCAAGATCTGCGTAAGGACCCAACCTATCTTGCCAAATTGAAAGGTCTCAAACTGCTGGATGAAGACAAAACCTTGCAAGCTGAGAAGCAGTTGCGGTATGCGATGACGACGCGTCCGAACGACCCAGAAATATTGGGTGGTATGGGCAAGGTCTATCTGCGTAAAGGTCAGCAACAAAAGGCGCTTGAGTACTTTGAACGTGCACAGCAGTTAGATAAAGACCCGGATAGTGCCTCGAAATGGGCCACTCTGATTGAAACCTCGCAATATTGGGCTTATTTGGATCAAGGTGATGCACTGGCTGAGAAAGGGCAGTTTAAACAAGCTGAAAGCCTTTACCGTAAAGCCATTCAGTCTGATAAAACACAGCCTTATGCTTTTACCTCTTTAGGGGCGCTTTACTTAGCACAAAAGAACTATGCCGCGGCAGATAAAGCTTATATCCAAGCACTAAAACTTGAAGCGCTGAACGGATCTGCTTTACGTGGACGACTCGATGTTCGTATTGAGCAGCAGGACTGGGCGGGCGCGGCTTCGCTTGCACAGCGCTTTTCTCCAGCGCAAAAACAGGTGGTGTCTGAGAAAATCAATGGCATTCAATCTGAGATCATTCTGGCGAGATTGCGCATTGCGATAGCGAAAGATGACCAAGCAGGTATGCAATCTGCAGTGGAAGAATTGATTGAGCTAAAACCAACATCGCCTTGGTTGAGACTGGACATCGCCGATGTGGTTCACTCTATGGGTGATAAACGTCGTGCCGACAGGCTTATGTCTGAATGGGCGACGAACAGCACTGATCCGGAAATGAAGTTCGCGTATGCCTTGTATCTCGCTCAAGATTTTAAAGTCGATGCGGCGATTTCTGAGTTAGAGAGTGTGCCGAAGCGCGAGGTTACCCCAGCCATGGAGCGTAACCTCACACGCTTAAAGCTCAATGCCGATTTACAAGATTTATCCTCGTGTTATCAGGCCTCACCGAAGACGGTTACTACCATGTTGACGTCGCTTGAGTCTCAATATGCTGGGCAAGTTCAACCTCTAGCGAGGCTTGTAAGTGCTTGGGTAGAGATTGAAAAGGTCAATGAAGCGCAGCGTATTTATCAAAGTATTCGCCCCTCAAGCAAATGGTCTACCGACGAAAAACTCGCTTACGGCAGTATGATGGTGAGCCTGAATCAGTTTGACGATTTCGACCAATGGTACGAAGGCTTGGCGTTGAGTAAAGACCAGCAAGCAGTCAGTGCCTCTGAAGCGCTGCAATTTGATGAACTCAAAACACGTCGTACTTTAGCACAAGCGGATTTGTTACTCGCGAATCAACAGCCAGAGCAAGCAATGGCTTTGTATGAACGTATCTCATCAAAACCTGAACCATTCAAGACGCAAGCTCAGGTGGGGTTGCTGCAAGCCAGCGCACAGAGTGGAGATGAGGCAACCTATCACGACTTGCATCTGATCTTGAATAAGAAGCGCGACACGCTGAATGCTGCTCAGTTGATGACGGTTGCTTCGGTATTCAATCAACTTGGTTACCGCAATGATGCGAACACCCTGAACCGCTTGCTCGATGATACACAAGACGCTGACGCTCTGGCGTATCGAAACAGCATGTCTATTGCGATGGACAATCAGCAATGGACGTTAGCGGAAGAGCGCGGACGTCAGGCACTGAATAGTGATCGAATTGAAAAAAGTGCAAAACCAGATGAAGCAAGTCTAGAGACGCTTACTTTGCGTGAGTTGTATGACACAGCCGATGACTACTGGCTAACGCGAAATGTTAAGTCGGACATCGATACGCTCCATGACCGCAGTGATGGTCATTTACTTATTGGTTGGGATTACAGTGCGCGTGATGGGCGTAACTCATCCAACCAAGTGCCAATCGAAGCGCGCATTCCGATTGAATCACTCGATGGGCATCTGCTGCTGAAAGCGGATTACGTATCTATTGATTCCGGCGAGCTAGATTACTACGAGAAGGACCCTAAAAACTTCCCAACCACAACAACGGTTCAAAATGATGCATCAGGTATGGCGCTGGGTGTGGGTTGGCAAGCCAAAGATTGGCAAGTGGATATCGGCACTACACCGATTGGTTTTGACCATACTACTTGGGTAGGCGGGGTCAGTGTGGATGGTGATCTCGGGGACTTCGGATGGACAGCAGAAGCGTCTCGCCGACCTGAAACCAGCAGCACACTTTCTTATGCTGGAATGACAGTACCGAGTGGAACCAGTGATCCCCAAGGCAAAAAATGGGGTGGTGTAGTTCGAACTGGCGTTAAGCTCAATTCGAGCTGGGATATAGGTGGCCCTTACGGTTTTTGGAGCAGCCTGCAATACCATGCACTGACGGGTGAAAATGTTGAAGACAACACTCGCCTCGGTGTGCTTGGTGGGGCTTACTACAAACTGATCGCAACGGATGATCAGCGCCTGAGTATTGGCACTAACTTGATGTACCTCGACTATGACAAAAACTTGGGTGAATACACACTTGGTCATGGTGGCTACTACAGCCCGCAAAGTTATTTCTCTGTGTCATTGCCAGTCAACTATTACGGTCGCTACGACAGCACATGGTCGTATCAATTGAGTGCTTCCATTTCTAACTCATGGACAGAAGAAGATGCGCCTTATTTATCTTCTGGTGATAGTTCTGAGCGCGGTGGCGGCTTTGGTGCTTCGCTGCAAGCAGCCGTTGAGAAACGAGTGAGTAAACGTTGGTATATCGGTGCGCTGGTGGATCTACAGCGTTCAGAGTTTTACACGCCAAACCATTTCATGCTGTACGGAAAATACACCTTCAATGACCGCTGGCAGCCGATTGAATACCCACCTGCGGTACCTACGCTGTACAGTGATTTTTAGTACCAGTCTCTCTCGCAACGAGTATTGCAGGAATGGTAGAAACAACAAAGGCCGGAGTTTTCCGGCCTTTTCTATTTGAGCTGTCCTGCTTTAAATCGATTCGCTTAGTACAAAATCGAGTAAAGTTGACGGCGGTACTTACTTGCCAGAGCGTTGCCTTGGCCAAGTGCACTCAAGATGTCCATAAAGACTTTCTTCACTTCACCATCTTGTGCGCCTAGGTTGGTCTTAAGAATGTTCCAAAGTAGCTCTAACGCTTCTTCATCGCGACCTACTTGGTTGTACTGAACGGCAAGTTCACACGCCAATTCAATGTTATCAGGGTTTGCTGCTAGCTCTTGTTCAAGACGCTGAAGCTCTGGGCTTTCTGCTGCTTGAAGATGCAGGTCTAACTTCGCGATCAAACCTTTGTAGTAGTTGTCTTGGTATTCCAGTGGAATGGCGCTTAACAGCGTTTGTGCCAATTCAAACTGTTTGGTTTCCAGCAAGCAATCTACCATTGCCAGTTTCACGTCGCCGCGGTTTTGAAGCTCTTCCGATAGCGTTTGAAGAATCGCTAATGCTTGAGCGTGCTCACCTTGTTGGAGCAATTCATTTGCTTGCTTCAACTGCATCTCATCTTGGCTTGGTAGATGCTTTTGCAGCATTGCTGTAATCGCATCAATAGTCTGAGGGCCACCCATACCATCGACAGCTTGACCATTCATGAACAATGCGATGGTCGGTAGCACTTGCACGCCAAATTGAGAAGCAAGGGCCGGTTGCTGTTCACAGTTCAATAGAGCAAGGGTAAATGCGCCGTTGTATTGCTGAGTCAGCATTTGTAGATCAGGAATCACTTGTGCGCTTTCTGGTTGAGCGCCCGCCCAAAAGTGAATCAATACAGGCGTGTTCATTGACCCTTCAAGCGTTTCACGGAAATTTTGTTCTGTTAACTCAACGATAAATGGGGATTGCATCAGAGTATCCTTGCTTTTTGTTTCTTGTCGTTGATTGTAGATATGGAGTTGATATTTGGGAAATTCAAGCGATAGAAAGGAAAAACGCTGCCGAAGCAGCGTATTCCTGATAGCAAGCGAAAGTGCTATTAAATTTGGCTAGTCCAGCTCGCTTTAGAAAGTCTTGTTAGACGTTATAGTGGTGTGCTGGGTGTGGTATCAAAATAGGATGAACATGGTCAACACTACACCCACACTAAGCCAGTTAAGCTGATTTAATGTCATTATTGTCTCGCGAAAATACAAAACAGAAAGGGTGGCGATACCAAATCTAAAGTGAGTATCCACATCGCGTTCAGGCACGATGGATGAAGATACTGACTTAGAAATTGATTCGAACATTGAGGCTTTCTTAACCTACATGCTCATAATGACATCACATTGTTACGGTAAAATTACATCGTGATAAAAATTTTTTATGCTGCTTGTCGCAAAATCTTATCAAGAATACGAGTTGGTAACAGGCGCTTCAATACCGCAAAAACTTTGGTCGGTGTGGTGATTCGGTAACGGATTTTGGGTTTATCACTGGTGAGTGCGTGAAGCACTGGCTCAATACAAGACTCAGCTGGAAGGACAAATTTGTTGTTCGACTTGTCGTTATCCAAACGCTGCTTTTGTCCTTCGTAAGCCGCTCTGTGGGCACTGTTTTCCACATCAATCCACTGCTCAAAAGCTTTTAAGGCATTTTGTCTAAACTGGGTTTCTATTGGGCCGGGTTCGATCAGTGCAACTTTGATGTTGGTGTCCATCAATTCCAAACGTAGCGTGTCTGTCCAGCCTTCAAGAGCGAACTTAGAGGCGTTATAGGCACCACGATATTTCATCGCGGCGAATCCTAGCACAGAGCTGTTTTGGATGATTCTTCCTTTACCCTGTTTGCGCATGTGTGGCAACACTTCTCTTACGAGTTGGTGCCAGCCAAAAAAGTTGGTCTGAAATTGTGCTTGAAGTGCTTCTGTCGGTAGATCTTCTAATGCGCCAGGTTGTCCGTAAGCGCCATTGTTAAACACGGCATAGAGTGTCCCCTCGGCCAGTTCCAGAGCTGTTGAAACTCCAGCAGAAATACTTTGAGGATCATTAAGATCTAACTGAATGCAGATTAAGCCTTCACTGGTTAAGCGTTGAACGTCTTGCTCGTTGCGACACGAGGCAATAACGTGAAAGCCCTCTTTTTGTAAAGCGTGGGCACACACGTAACCGATGCCTGTAGAGCATCCGGTGATTAAAACTGACTTTTTCATAGTAAGGGGCTCACTGGGAGGTAGTGAGCCTTATGATTCAACAACTTCTGTCTTGAAGCAAGTTCTTGAGTGCGGGTTCAACTCTTGAGTAGCTGAACTTGAAACCAAGCTCGGTCAGTTTCTTAGGCTTAGCGCGAATGCTATCGAACAGTAAGCACGATGACTCTCCCATCGCCATGTTCATCACCCATTTAGGAGTAAACAGGATATGCGGTCGCTTGAGGGTTTTCGCCAGTGTACCGCTAAAGATTCGGTTGCTGACAGGGTGGGGGGCGCACAAGTTGAACTCACCATGAGCATGTGGGGTTTCAAGTAGGTACATGATAGCGCGAACCATATCCAGAATATGAATCCAAGGCATGTACTGTTTACCGCTTCCCATCGGCCCACCTACACCTAGTTTGTAGGGCATCAGCATTTTTGCCAACGCACCTCCATTTTGACCGAGGACAACACCAGTACGAATTAAACACACTCGTGTTTGTTCAGATTCTGCACGCTTGGCAATTTGCTCCCAACGAGCACACACAGAATGAGCGAAAGCATCGCTATTCACGTGTAAGCACTCATCAAACGGGTGGTCTTGCTGGTCACCGTAATAACCTACGGCAGAACCACTAATGAACACCGACGGTGGCTCAGTACTCGCATGGATCAGTTCAACAATGCGTTCGGTGACTTTCCAGCGACTTTTGCAAATGATGTCTTTTTGTTGTTTGGTCCACCGCTTATCTGCGATGGGTTCTCCGGCAAGATTAATCACGGCATCGACATCATTGAGATCTTCAATCGAATCAAGGGAGTCGAGGTATTCTATATTACCGACATCAGCATGCTGTAGGCGTCGCTTCGCCTGCTCTGGGGTGCGAGTAAGCAGCATGACTTGATGCGTGGTAAGCAGTTTAAGTAACTCAGAGCCAATAAAGCCTGTACCACCGGTCAGTAATATCTTCATGTTATCCCTTTGATTGTAAAACTATTCAAACATTATAGTCGTTAACCGCCTAGCATGATCATTTCAATGACTTGCGTTGTCGATTTTATTATTAGTTCCTAAGCAGTTAGAAGCGTTTTGTTGTGAAGCGATGTGAAGCTCACAATTTGAATAAATGTAACAAGATGTTATTAATCATCGAGTGCGGCTCACACTTAGTTGCAGGAAACTGTGTCATGCTGACTTTAAAGGAAGATGACATTAGGGTAGGAGACGTATATGGAAGCATTTTTTGCTCTGTTTCGAGCCTTACTCAGCAGTGCTCGCGACCTACTACCTATCGTTCTTGTTATTACCTTTTTTCAGCTCGTTGTTTTGCAAGAGCCACTCCCTAATCTTGTCTCCATTCTATTTGGCCTTCTTTTGGTTATTCTCGGCTTGACCTTCTTTATCTTTGGTTTGGAGCTTGGGTTATTCCCGATTGGCGAAAACATGGCGCAAGCTTTTGCCAGTAAAGGCAGCGTGTTTTGGCTGCTGATTTTCGCATTCTGCTTAGGCTTCGGGACAACCATTGCTGAACCAGCATTGACTGCTGTAGCGGAAGAAGCTTCGGAGGTGGCGGCTGAGGGAGGGATGATTGCCAATACTGAGCAATCAATGGAGGAATACGCAGATGGCTTGCGCTTAACGGTTGCTTTGTCGGTGGGCGTGGCGATTGTATTAGGCGTACTTCGGATTCTAAAAGGTTGGCCGATTCAGTACATGATCATCGGAGGCTACATAGGTGTTGTGATACTGACGGGATTTGCACCGGAATCTATCATCGGTGTGGCTTACGATTCTGGCGGTGTGACGACTTCTACCATCACGGTGCCTCTGGTTACTGCTCTTGGGGTTGGGCTCGCATCGGCGATCAAAGGACGCAATCCCATGATTGATGGGTTTGGACTTATCGCTTTTGCCTCCTTGTTACCGATGATGTTTGTGATGGTTTATGGGATGGTGGTGGCATGATTTCCTTTGCGCATTTCATCGATACTTTTATCTCAACCATCACTGATGTGGTTCCTATCGCGACCATTATCTTCGGTTTTCAGTTGGCAGTGCTGCGCCGTCCAGTTTCAAACTTACCCAAAGTAATACTTGGCTTTGGTTACGTTGTTTTAGGGTTATCGTTATTTTTGCTTGGTTTGGAAATGGCGCTGTTTCCACTTGGTGAAACCATGGCGACTCAATTGACTGCACCAGCTTTCTTGCTGGAGTTTAAAGTCTCAATCGGCCAAGCCTTGAGTTGGGTTGATTATTACTGGGTGTACATCTTCGCTTTCTTTATCGGTTTTAGTACCACCATAGCGGAGCCTTCTCTTATCGCGGTGGCCATTAAAGCTAATCAAGTGTCTGGTGGCAGCATCAGTGTGAACGGGTTACGTGTTGCTGTTGCTTTAGGTGTCGCGGTTGGCATTGCGTTGGGCAGTTACCGAATCGTAGTGGGCGATCCGATTCACTATTACATCATTGCAGGTTATATCGTGGTGGTGATTCAAACCTTTTACGCGCCAAAGCTAATCGTTCCTTTGGCTTACGATTCGGGTGGCGTGACGACGTCTACGGTCACAGTGCCTTTGGTGACTGCACTTGGCTTGGGGTTGGCATCGACGGTTCCGGGACGAAACCCCATGATAGATGGCTTTGGTTTGATCGCCTTTGCCAGTTTATTCCCAATAATTTCTGTCATGGGCTATGCCCAAATCACCCAGTGGTTAAACAAAGAGACTGCGGAGGAAAAAGAGAATGCGCTTTAAACTAATACTGGCCTTTGTAGAGGATAGCAAGACCGACAAAGTGCTGGATGCGGCTCGTGATGCAGGGGCAACGGGTGCTACGGTGATTAACAACGCTCGAGGGCAAGGTTTAAACCAAAAACGCACCTTCTTTGGATTGACTTTAGAAGTGCAAAAAGACGTGTTGTTGTTTGTTGTTGAAGAGCATTTATCCAGGCACATACTAGAGACAATCAGCAAGGTCGGAGAGTTCGACCAAGAGTCAGGCCAAGGCATTGCCGTACAAATTGATGTCGAGGATGCGGTTGGCGTCGCGCACCAAGTAGAAAAACTGACCAAAGTGGTAGAGGACGAATTATGAGTAATCACGAGTTAATTCGAGTCAGAGACGTGATGGCTGCAACGTATATCATTGTAGATGGGTTAATCACGGTTCATGAAGGTATTACGTTAGCGAAAAGGAGTGAAGTTAAAGCGCTGGTGATTAATAAGCGTGATAGCGATGATGAATATGGCATTGTTCTGATGAACGATATCGCTAAAAAAGTTCTGGCAAAAAATCGTTCTCCGCAACGAACCAATCTTTATGAAATCATGACTAAACCAGCACTGTCCGTCGATCCCAACATGAATGTGAAATATTGCGCACGCTTATTTGAACGATTTGGTATTAGTCGCGCACCAGTGATTGAAAATGGTGAGGTCATTGGCATGGTGAGTTACAACAACATTGTGATTAATGGTATGGCGAGAGAAGAGGTATAGGCGGCTCTTTTCGTTAATGGCTCAATAGAGGGTAAGAAGGGAAACATTCTCATCACAGCGACAAATAGCAAACCGAGTAATAATTACTTATTTGTGCCATTGCATATCCGTAAACTGAGGCTTATTCTTTGAGAATTAAAGAAATAATTGAGGATGTCATGTCATGCCGCTAGTTGCTTGCCCTGTGTGCGAGAAGCAAATATCAAAACGAGCTCACACCTGTCCAGGATGTGGAGAGCCAGACCCACTAAACCACCTAGCCAAGTCTAAGTTTTTATCGATGATATTTTGGGCTGTAATCCTTGTGGGGGCCGGTTATTTTGCTTGGTTCTACTTGGTGCCAATGTTGGTTGAAATGCTTCGTAATCACTAGTTTTGTACTTTGGTTGAGCTTCTATAAGAATGCCGTAGAATACCCTCATACATTTTGAGGAGACGATGTCGTGAAACTATTTTTTGCCTCAGACTTGCATGGCTCTTTGCCGGCAACCGAAGAAACTATCCAGCTTTATTTGGCCTCTGGTGCTGACCATCTCATCTTATTGGGTGATACGTTAAACCACGGGCCAAGAAATCCAATCCCAGAAGGTTACAACCCGCCACAAGTCGCAGAGTTACTTAATCAATATAGTGAGCAGATCATCTCTGTTCGTGGTAATTGTGACAGTGAAGTTGACCAAATGCTGTTGAACTTCCCAATGATGACGGAATACGCATGGCTGCTATTGGAGTCGGGTAAGCGTATGTTCCTCACTCATGGTCATTTATACAACAGTACAAAACGCCCGCCATTGCGTGAAGGCGACATCATTGCTCATGGTCATACTCATGTTCCAGTGGCAGAGATGCAAGAAGGTGCGATCATCTTTAATCCGGGATCAATGACCTTCCCAAGAAATGGCTTGTCACGTAGCTATGGTTTGATGGAAGGCAATACGCTGACTGTGCAAACACCAGAAGGTGAAGTGCTGGCTCAGACTACGATTTAGTGATCGAGTTATCGAATAAATCGTGAATTGGATAAAGAAGTAAGGGAGCCAATTGGCTCCCTATTTTGTATCTGAATGACCCAAATCGCGCTCTGGATCGATGATATCTCTTACGCGTTGTTTTAGGATTTTGGCTTCTGGGAAACCCCCGTCTTTTTTTCGTTCCCAAATCTGGACGCCATTGCAAAAAATCTCAAAACGGCCACCCGTATCAGGATGTAAGCTGACAGTTTCAATCTCTTCACTGAACGTGTGAAGCAATTCTTGTGATAGCCAAGTTGAACGCAACATCCAATTGCACTGACGACAGTAGTGAATGTTTATGATGGCTTTATCCATTTCTTATTTCCTTTCTTTAAATACTAAAGCAACAGCTTGATGCCGACTGCAAAGGTGAGGATTTCAAACGCGATTTTGATAACTCGATTGCTGTACTTTGTCGCCGCCCATGCACCTAAGCTGCCGCCTAAAAATGAACTCACTAATAAAACCGGTAACCAGGCCCAATGAATTGGTGCTCCGGCTTGTACCACTGCCACGCCACCAATACCGTTCCAAAACAGGCCGACACAAATCATTGTGTAGGCTACTGCTTGCTTGTAGTCGTAACCAAACCAACGAACAAGGAAGAGGGTAACAAGTAAGCCAGAACCTGCAGTCAACGAGCCATTCACTATACCAATGAACATCAAACCTAACCCGCCGACTATCCAGCCAAAGGTATCACGATGAATTGGTATCTCTGTCTGGCCCAGTTGTTTCTTAAAGCGAGAGTAAATTCCAAGAGCTAGGATCATCGCCCCGAGCATTTTCTCAGCGATGTTATCAGGAATTTGGACAATCAGGTTTGCACCAATCACGACTCCGATGCTGCCCACCAGAATGAGATAAAGCGCGACTTTAGGTTTTATTGTGCCTGCTTTTAGGTGCGTACTCGCAGCACCAAGTCCAAGGGCAACGGAAGCGACTTTATGTGTCCCTAGTGCGACGGAGAAAGGCAAGCCAAGAAAGATCAATAACGGAAATTGCAGTAACCCAGCGCCTCCGCCAGAAAGCGAAGCAAGCGTATTTGCAATGAGGGAACCAAAGAAGAGGGTAAGGGTATCTAGCCAGTCCATGTCCAAAATAAAAGGGGCATCTTGCCCCCTTATCATCGAATCAAAATCAGTTTCTAAACAGTACCGTAGAACCGTGGTTCAGGCTAGTCAGTAGTAACGTTTTTTCGTTCACGACATCAATGCGACGGCTCTGCTCGGCATCTAACTTAAAGATTTGAGTAATGAGACGAAGTTGCGATTCAGAGAAGTCTTTGGACTGAGAGGCCGAAATATCTTTGAACTCAGCAGGCGATACCAACAAATAATTGTCGCTCACTTCCCATCGACCTTTTTCCGAAATGTTGATGGTTGACTCCGCCGTTGAGTCTTGCGCAAACAATCGAATATTTGCTACACGGATGTAGTCACCGTTTGGTAAATACTTCACGTTCGATTCTACATTGACTTTGCGTAGTGGACCTACAGTATCGTCTGGCAAGTTATCAGTGATCAGTGTGACCATGGTAGATTGCCATTCGTTTGCTGTCAGTACTTGTTCTACTTTTAGGTCACTGCCCCAATATAACCAGCCACTAAAAAGGATAGATACGGCTAAAACCGCAGATGCTACTTTAATCTTCATTTCAGCCTCCTTTAGTTGCAGATGTCTGTTGGGTCATTACGACCAGCGAAGATTCGCAGCGTCACATTCTCGTATGAATGGTCGCTATCATGAATATAGTTAAGTATCAGTTGATTGTTCTGGCCGCCAGTGGCGATAACTTCGACTGGCGAAGACTCTTCCGCATGATGCTCCACATAACGTTTGATGCACTGCTCAATGGATGGCAGCCAATCGTTCAATTGTGGGTGATTAATGGGTGTCATAACGGGGACGTTATGGTACTCACCAACTTGACGGAATTGAGACTCTGCAGGATTAGTTAGTAACAATACGCACACTGGCAATAGCAGAGCGACAATAACAAGCACGCGCGCGATCCAGTGGTCTGTTTTTGGTGCTGGCGTTGTTTTTGGTGTTTCTAATGACGCTTCAAGTTCAACAGGTGCTTCAGCAATTGTTTCCGTCGAAGATTCTGTGAATTGCTCTAAATCTACGACAGGCGCTTCGTTTTCATTCTCTGGATCATCAAGCTCAGGGAGAGAATCAGAAGACAACGGGCTTAAACGTTCAACAGAACAAATCAATTGGTAACCGCGTTTAGGGACTGTTTTTACGAATTCTGGCGATTTAGTTGAATCCTTCAACATTTTTCGCAGGGTAGAAATTGCTTGAGTTAGGCTTGAGTCATCCACCTCGAAGCCTTGTTCGCGCCAAACAAACTCATGCAACTCGTTACGTGTTAATACTTCGTTAGGTCTCTCTGCCAACAACAGGAGTATACGGCTTTCGTTGCTTCCTAATCGTACAACTTCGTTGCCACTTTGTTGGTCAGCGAGCGAATTACTATTTGGGTCAAAGACAAATCTTTGAGCAAGCAGAAATTTGGTGCCGATGTTAGTCATTTAGTTCTTCTTAGATGGATGATTCTGAAATTATAGTGATTTGCGTCACAAAAAAATGGCGTACGCAAAAGGACATGTGCTCGTTTTAGATGCTTTTAGACAAATAGGATAATTAAAATTTTCTAAAAAAACACCGTTTTTAGCAATATTGACCTTGAATTTACATTTGTCAGCCACATGTTAAATGACATCGTGGTAAAGCTGTTTTTATAAGGCAGCGGTTAGGACTTTGTCATTTAAAGTCTTTTTAATTTAGAAGTTATGGAGCAAACATGAGCGACACCGTATCCCCAAACAAAGAAACTCGTGGCTTTCAATCAGAAGTAAAGCAGTTACTTCACCTGATGATCCATTCTCTTTATTCAAACAAAGAGATTTTCCTACGCGAGTTGATCTCAAATGCATCTGATGCATCAGATAAATTACGCTTCCAAGCGCTATCTAACCCAGATTTATATGAAGGGAATGCCGACCTTGGTGTAAAGCTTGCGTTTGATGAAAAGGCTAACACACTTACGATTTCTGATAACGGCATCGGCATGACGCGTGACGACGTGATTGAGCACTTAGGTACTATCGCGAAATCTGGCACGGCAGAATTCTTTTCGAAGCTGTCTGATGATCAAAGTAAAGACTCGCAACTGATTGGTCAGTTTGGTGTTGGCTTTTATTCAGCGTTCATCGTTGCTGACTCGGTGACTGTGCGCACTCGTGCTGCGGGTACTGCTGCTGACGAAGCGGTTCAATGGCAATCTGCGGGTGAAGGTGAGTACACCATTGAAACCATTACGAAAGACTCTCGTGGTACCGATATTGTTCTTCATATGCGTGAAGAAGGTAAAGAATTTCTAAATGAATGGCGTCTGCGTGATGTCATCAGTAAATACTCTGATCACATTGGTATTCCAGTTGCAATTCAAACCACTGTTCGTGATGACGAAGGTAATGAAACGGGTGAGAAGAAGTGGGAGCAAATCAACAAAGCTCAGGCACTTTGGACCCGCAGCAAGTCGGATATCTCTGAAGAGGAGTATCAAGAGTTTTACAAACACGTTTCTAACGATTTTGCCGATCCGCTTACGTGGAGTCATAACCGTGTAGAAGGTAAGAACGATTATACCAGCCTGCTTTACATCCCAGCGAAAGCGCCATGGGATATGATGAACCGCGACCATAAGTCGGGTCTAAAGTTGTACGTGCAGCGCGTATTCATCATGGATGACGCTGAGCAGTTTATGCCATCTTACTTGCGTTTCATCCGTGGTTTGATTGACTCGAATGATCTGCCATTGAACGTGTCTCGTGAAATTCTGCAAGATAACAAGGTCACTCAGTCACTTCGCAACGCATGTACCAAGCGTGTACTTACTATGCTTGAGCGTATGGCGAAGAATGATGATGAAAAATACCAATCATTCTGGAAAGAGTTCGGCCTTGTCATGAAGGAAGGCGTTGCAGAAGACATGGCAAATAAAGAGAAGGTTGCTGGTCTATTGCGCTTTGCGTCTACTGAAGTGGACTCTGCTGAACAAACCGTTGGTTTGGCTTCTTACATTGAACGCATGAAAGAAGGCCAAGATAAGATTTACTACCTAACGGCAGACAGCTACGCAGCCGCGAAGAACAGCCCGCACCTAGAGCAGTTCAAAGCGAAAGGCATCGAAGTTATCTTGATGTTTGACCGCATCGATGAGTGGCTGATGAACTATCTAACCGAATTTGATGGTAAGCAATTCCAATCGATTACCAAAGCGGGTCTTGATCTGAGTAAGTTTGAAGACGAAGCAGAAAAAGAAAAGCAGAAAGAAACGGAAGAAGAGTTTAAGTCTGTAGTTGAGCGAACTCAGTCATACCTTGGTGACCGCGTAAAAGAAGTTCGTACGACTTTCAAGCTTGCTACTACGCCTGCAGTTGTCGTGACTGACGATTTCGAAATGGGTACACAGATGGCGAAGCTTCTTGAAGCGGCAGGTCAAGCAGTACCAGACGTGAAGTACATCTTCGAAATCAACCCAGAGCACGCACTTGTTAAGCGTATGGCAGATGAAGCCGATGAAGAAGCATTTGGTCGCTGGGTGGAAGTGTTGTTGGGCCAAGCGATGCTGGCTGAACGAGGTTCGATGGAAGATCCGACGCAATTTGTCGGTGCCATCAACAAGCTTTTGACTAAGGTTTAATAACCAAACATCAATGAAAAGCTCGCGAAATGCGAGCTTTTTGTTTGTAAACGCATAGATTCACACTTTGAGTGTTGAGTTAGTAATCAATAAAACTCGAAAGCAGGCATCGCTAACATTCTTTAGTCTTAATCTGCTCATTGCTTAGTGAACCTGTGTTAGAATCCCGAACTTGAATGTGAGTAATAAGGCGTGTATTTTGGCTCGCCTAAACGTTATACCGAAACTTATCGTTGCGACTGCCTCGACGGGTTGCGGCCCAAGAAGCCAGCTATTGTGAGCTTCGGTATAAATCTTAAATATTAAAGAGGATAAATCATGCGCATCATTCTTCTAGGTGCTCCAGGTGCTGGTAAAGGCACACAAGCAAACTTCATCATGGATAAATACGGTATTCCACAAATCTCTACTGGTGATATGCTTCGTGCTGCTATCAAAGCAGGTACAGAGCTTGGCAAACAAGCTAAAGCTGTTATCGACGCTGGTCAGCTAGTTTCTGATGAAATCATCCTTGGCCTTATCAAAGAGCGTATTGCTCAAGACGATTGCGCGAAAGGTTTCTTACTAGATGGTTTCCCTCGTACTATCCCTCAAGCTGATGGTCTAAAAGCAATGGGTGTTGATGTCGATTACGTAATCGAATTCGACGTTGCTGACAGCGTAATCGTTGAGCGTATGGCTGGTCGTCGTGCACACCTTCCATCAGGTCGTACTTACCACGTTGTTTACAACCCACCAAAAGTGGAAGGTAAAGATGACGTAACTGGCGAAGATCTTGTTGTACGTGATGACGACAAAGAAGAAACAGTACGCGCACGTCTGGGTGTTTACCATGAGCAAACTGCACCACTTATCGAGTACTACGGTAAAGAAGCAGAAGCAGGTAACACTAAGTACCTTAAGTTTGACGGTACTAAGCAAGTTGCAGAAGTAAGTGCAGATATTGAGAAAGCACTAGCATAATTTGCTAGCGGCAAAATTTAATATTTTGATATATTTAAAAGCGACCTTAGGGTCGCTTTTTTTTATTCAGCTTGTTTGAACGGTGAACCAATTTCTTATACTCATCGTACAATCAACGCCGTTTACCATGAATAGGATGTTATGAAAAACAATAATAAGCAAGGGGTGTTACTGGTTAACCTTGGCACTCCCGATGAGCCGACCGCACCGGCAGTAAAGCGTTTTCTCAGTCAGTTCCTTCATGATCACCGTGTTGTCGATATGACTCGTTGGCTGTGGTGCCCAATCCTTCACGGTATTATTTTGCCAGTACGCGCGCCGAAAGTTGCAAAACTCTACCAATCTGTATGGATGGAAGAAGGCTCGCCTTTGATGGTGCACTCTAAGCGACAAGCAGAGAAGCTCGCAGTCGCGTTAGACATGCCTGTGGAATTAGGAATGACTTATGGTACCCCAAGTCTTCTAAGTGGTTTTGAAGCCCTGCAAGCGCAAGGTGTCGAAGAAGTGGTCGTGTTGCCGCTATATCCGCAGTATTCGGGGACGACGACAGCTGCAGTCTCTGATGGCATGACGAAAGCGTTCAAAAAAATGCCAGTGATGCCAGAATTTAGCTTTATTCGTGATTATCACAACCACCCCAAGTACATCGCAGCATTAGCGCAATCAGTACGTGAACATTGGGAAGAGCATGGGAAAGGGGATTACCTGCTGTGTTCTTACCATGGTATTCCAAAGCGCTATGCCGACAATGGTGATATCTACCCTAAACATTGTGAAGAAACGACGCGATTGCTAGGTGAAGCATTAGGGTTAACTGATGACCAGTTCGGTATGACGTACCAGTCTCGATTTGGCCGTGAAGAGTGGTTACAACCTTACACCGATAAAACGTTAGAAGTATTACCAAGCCAAGGTAAGAAGAAGTTAAGTATTCTAACGCCTGCATTCTCGTCAGATTGTTTGGAAACGTTGGAAGAGATTTCAGAAGAGTGCCGTGAGATTTACCTTGAAGCAGGCGGGGAGAGCTTTAGCTACATCCCTTGTTTAAACGACAATGATATGCACATTGATATGATGGTCGATTTGGTGCGTTCTAAGCTTTAACCTTTCAAGCCTTCGAGCTTCTGTTTTGTTTACAGGGAACAAAAAGGGTCGCGATTGCGACCCTTTGTTTTATTTGTACTTTATATTAAGCAACTTGAGTTTGTTGCTCTTCAATTTGTTCTGCTGTGCTGTGTGTATTTTCTGCACCGTGCATCCAACGAACTAGCGTGTTAGAGAACAACAGTAGAATTACACCAGAGATAGTCGCTGTTACTGCAATACCACTGAAGATTGCTAGTGCACCTAGCTCACCAACGTGAGAACCAACATAACCTGCAACGTAGTTTGCGATCGCGTTACAGCCAAACCATGCACCCATCATAAGTGATGCAAGACGTAGCGGAGCTAGCTTAGTTACTAGAGATAGACCAATAGGAGATAGGCACAGTTCACCCAACGTATGGAAGAAGAATGCACCTACTAGCCATAGCATTGATGTTTTAACCGCAGTATCACCACCTTGCTCCATAACGGCACCAACCATACATAGGAAGCCTAGTGCTAGGAAGAACATTGCGAAGGCAAACTTCATTGGCGAGTTAGGTTCACGTTTACCCAGCTTCACCCATAGAACGGCTAATACAGGTGCAAGAGTAATAATGAAGAATGGGTTTAGTGATTGGAACCACGCAGCAGGCACTTCAAAACCACCGATCATACGATCTGTGTATTGTTGTGTGTAGATGTTCATTAGACCGCCGGCTTGTTCGAAGCCCGCCCAGAAAACGATAGTGAACAAGCTCATCACAAGGATAACTTTGATTCGGTCGACTTCTTCTTTAGTTAGAGGCTCTTTCTTCGCAGATTTTTTAATCGCTAGGTCACGTTTTGCTGCTGGTACACGGCCAATATCACCTAACCAAGATTGAGCCATGGTCATTTGCATCACAAGGCTGACAATCATACCAACACCAGCGGCAACGAAACCGGCTTTCCAACCAAATTCATTGGTTACTGAGCCAGATACCACACCTGCAAGTAGTGCACCTAGGTTAATACCCATGTAGAAGATAGTGAATGCGCCGTCACGACGGTTATCACCTTCGTTGTAAAGGTCACCAACCATTGTTGAGATGTTTGGCTTAAATAGACCGTTACCACAAATAAGCAGAGCAAGACCCAGGTAGAAAGTGTGTAGAGAGCCAAGACCGAGCGCATCAGCTGGCATTGCTAGCGTAAATTGGCCGATAGCCATTAATGCACCACCAATGAGGATCGAACGGCGTTGACCTAGATAGTTATCCGCAAGGTAGCCACCAATAAGCGGGGTGATGTAGACAAGTCCAGTATAGATGCCGTAAAGGTCTAGGGCATCTTTAGTCGACCAGCCAAGGCCACCGTTCATGGTTGTGTCAGTAAGATAAAGTACTAGAATGGCGCGCATTGCGTAGTAAGAAAAGCGTTCCCATAGTTCTGTACCGAACAATAAGAACAAGCCACGTGGGTGACCAAAGTATTGATGTTGGTTTGACATAAGCTCTTCTAATAGTAGTTATTACATTTTTTAACGAAATCTACGTATACATGGCAATTTTATGTCTGACAAACAATAAAATTTTATGTGACGATTCATTTACCTTATGAAACGACTGCTTAGTGTTGAAATGGTGGGGTTTTTGTCGGTGATTTGGTCGTGTTACAAACTTACTTTTCATTTTTGCCTATAGACTTATTTTCTTAAGCTGATGAAAAGGTGTAAGTTGTATGTGCAATATAAAGTGGCTTATTGATAGGTTACTTGAATATCCATGACTCATCTTGGGCTTAATGCTAGGATGAGAGAAAAATATAATTGGCTAGTAAAAAATGAAACGTTGGTATTTACTTTATTGTAAACGTGGAGAACAAGTTAGGGCAAAACAGCACCTAGAAAATCAGGGTGTAGAATGTTTTTACCCAACTGTTGAGGTCGAAAAGATCTTACGGGGTAAGCGACAGAAAGTCGAAGAGCCGTTGTTCCCGTGTTATGTATTTGCTCGATTTGATTATGAAAAAGGCCCTAATTTCACCTCAGTACGTTCTACACGCGGTGTTGTGGATTTTGTGCGTTTTGGTGCGCAGCCTAAAGAAATCCAAGGTGATCTGGTTTTTGAGCTTAAACAGCTGGAAACCTGCACAGACGATCATTCTGATTCTGAATGTATGCCACAGCCTGGTGATGAGATTCGAGTTAAAAGCGGGCAGTTTGCGGGTATAGATGCCATCTTCCAAGAGCAAGATGGTGAGAAGCGCTCAATCATGTTAGTGCAGATGATCACTAAGCGAGTGCCGGTAAGCATAGACAATAATGACCTCGATTTAAAATAACCAACAGTCATTCTGGTATAAAAAAAGAGGTGCTTTTGCACCTCTTTTTGATCTTTGTGCCTAAAGACTGAAAGGCAGCTGGTGGAGCCAGTCCTACCTTAGAATCAATATGCGTCGTTATGAACGGCTTGCACAGCGCGTCCTGATGGATCTACACAGTTTTGGAAAGACTCATCCCATTCAATCGCTTTCGCTGAAGAACACGCTACTGAAGGGCCTCCAGGAACACATTCAGCTGCAGAAGGTAGCGGGAACAGCTCTTCAAAGATCTCGCGGTACACATAACCTTCTTTTGTGGTTGGTGTGTTGTAAGGGAAACGGAACTGCGCTGTTTCCATTTGCTGGTCAGTCACTTTCTGCTCAGCCACTTCTTTTAGAGTATCGATCCAGCTATAGCCTACACCATCAGAAAACTGTTCTTTTTGACGCCATGCAATTGACTCTGGTAGGTAGTGCTCGAAACACTCACGTAGAATGTGTTTTTCCATTTTACCGTTGCCACACATCTTGTCTGCTGGGTTCAGGCGCATTGCAACGTCAATAAATTCTTTATCTAGGAATGGAACACGGCCTTCTACACCCCACGCCGCTAGTGATTTGTTAGCACGTGCGCAGTCAAACATGTTTAGAGCGAGAAGCTTACGTACCGTCTCTTCGTGGAACTCTTGAGCGTTTGGTGCTTTGTGGAAGTATAAGTAACCACCGAAAATCTCATCCGCACCTTCGCCAGACAGTACCATCTTGATGCCCATTGCTTTGATCTTACGACCCATAAGGAACATCGGAGTAGAAGCTCGAATCGTTGTTACGTCATACGTCTCAATGTGGTAAATCACGTCACGAATGGCATCCAAACCTTCTTGGATGGTGTATGTCATTTCATGGTGAACAGTACCAATTTGGTCAGCAACTTCACGAGCAGCTTTCAGATCGGGCGCACCTTCTAGGCCGACAGCGAAAGAGTGCAGTTGTGGCCACCAAGCTTCAGACTTCTCATCATCTTCAATACGCATCGCTGCAAAGCGTTTCGCTACCGCAGACGTAATAGAAGAATCTAGACCACCTGAAAGAAGTACACCGTAAGGCACGTCAGTCATTAGTTGGCGCTTGACCGCTGCTTCTAGAGCTTCAGTCAATTCTTCTTTGCTAGTGCTGTTACCTTGTACGGCTGCGTATTCATTCCAGTCACGAGTGTAGTAGCGTTGAGGCTCTGCATCTGCACTGCCGTAGTGACAACCTGGAGGGAACTCGCTCACGGTCTTACATACTGGTACTAGTGCTTTCATTTCTGAAGCAACATAGTAGTTGCCGTGCTCATCGTAACCTTGGTAAAGCGGGATGATACCGATGTGGTCACGGCCCACTAAGTATTCGTCTTTTTCTTCATCGTAAAGTACGAATGCGAAAATACCGTTTAGTTCTTCAAGAAGGTCTGCGCCCATGTCTTGGTATAGCGCTAGGATAACTTCACAATCTGAATCGGTTTGGAACTCGTATTTGCCTTCGTAGCGAGCACGAATCTCTTTGTGGTTGTAGATTTCACCGTTTACAGCAAGGATGAGTTTTTTGTCTGGGCTGTACAGTGGTTGAGCACCACTATTTAGACCAACGATCGCTAGACGCTCATGCGCAAGAATTGCGCGTTCTGATGAGTAGATTCCAGACCAGTCTGGACCGCGATGACGAAGCTTTTTCGACATCTCAAGTGCGATAGGGCGCAATGCTGCTGCATCACTCTTAATGTCTAAAATGCCAAATACTGAACACATACAACATCCTTTTTAAACTAAACAATTTTTAATCGGTATGGCTTCAATTTGCCATTGTGAGTAAAAAAAGCAACGTTTTATGATTAAAAAAATGATAAAAAGGCTTGTCTATTAGATGACGTTTAAAATAAGTCTTGTTTTGATGAATGAGATTAAGGTTTGGTATAAAAAACACACAAAAAAGCCCTCTTATTGTTAGAGGGCTCAATAAAAATATTGTTTTTGATGCTTATTTCATCGGGGTGAACTGAGGTTGAAGTTGCTCGCAAACATGACGCGCAAAACCGCTACCGGCTTCACTATAAATGTTCAGCGCCGCATCAACACCACTTTCTAGTAATCCTTCTAGCTGATCGGGATATTCAGCAATCGCTGCAATTTGGCCTTTATATTTTCGGCTTTGTAGTTGCTCTAATGCGGTTTGGTTTCCTTGGTGATGTGGCATCGCCAGTAAGACCAACTTTACATTGGCTGTGTCTAAAATTCGTTCCCAGAAATCGGGGTCGGTCGCGTCGCCAGAAATTACATTGCGTCCTTCAGAACGGTGTTTATGCGCTGCTTCTTCACGGACTTCTACACCAAGAGAAATCTTGCCATAGCGAGAACGCAACTCATCGTAGGCACCAGTGCCAATTCGGCCCATACCTAAAATCAGGACTTGAGCATGGCCCGGGTTGATAAGTTGGTCGCGTTGATTGAGCTTTTCGGCTGCTGTTTCTTGTAGCCATTTCCCAGAATGCTGGTAGATCTGGTGACCCAAGCGGTTCAATGGTGCAGAGATAATGAAAGAAATGGAGACGGCAACTGCAATCGCAGCAAGCATATCACTTGGCATCCAACCCATTTTGTAGGCCAATCCACCGACGATCAAACCAAATTCACTGTAGTTGAATAATGATAGTGATGTCAGCAGTGAGGTACGTACGCGGAATTTGAAATAGTTGATGGTTAGGAAGTAAAGCAGACCTTTAATTGGCAGTAGTAAAATAAACAGCAACGCCAAACCAATGCCTGTGAAGCTCAGAGATGCCGACAAACCAATATTCAAGAAGAAGCAGACTAAGAATAGTTCTTTCATATTGAATAGAGATTTGGATAATTCAGATGCTTTACGGTGCCCTGCCAAGAGCATACCGAGGATAAGAGCACCGAGGTCAGGCTTCATACCTACAAGCTCAAATAGGCCTGCGCCAACGACTAACGCAAAGAAGATACCGAAGAGAACCAGCATCTCGCCATGGCCTACCTTGTCTAAGAGTTTATAGAACAATGGACGAAGAAGAGGCAATGCAAACAAACCTATCGCATACCACTCCGGAATTTTACCTGTTGAAGCGGTAAGGAAAACCACGGCAAAAATATCCTGCATAACCAGAATACCAATAGCTAGGGTCCCGTAGGTCGCGTTCATCTCACCTTTTTCTTGCAGTGTCTTAACGGCAAATACAGTACTGGAAAATGATAAAGCAAAAGCGAGAAGTAGAATTTGCGTGCTATCCATGCTTGTCAATGAGGATAAGCCGAGCAGTTTTAGTCCAATAAGAACAAGCGCAAAGAAAAGAGTTGAAAGAACGTTGTGCGCCGTGGCTCCTCCCCAAATTTCTTTAGAGAGTAGGGTTTTGACATCTAGCTTTAAGCCAATTGTAAAGAGGAGAAGCGTAACACCAAGATCTGCAAGGGTAACAATGACGTCATTACTTTGGTAACCAAACGCGTGCAAGCCAAAGCCGGCAAGTAGAAAGCCAACCAATGGAGGGAGGTGGCATTTGAGCGCAATAAAACCGGCGATGAAGGCCGTTGTAATTAGAATAATTTCCATACTGTTGAGCTATATTCCTGATATACAAAAACGGGCTGTGAAATCACAGCCCGAGATTGTAACTCAATTGGTTGTATAAACTTAGTCTTCTAGTAACTTTTGTAACAAAACTCCGTTCAACATGGCGCGTTTAATCATCGCAAATGCGCCCATTGTTGGGTGTTTATCAATATGAGAAGCAACAATTGGAAGTTCGTTATGGAAGGTCTTCAAAGATTGGTTTTCTACGTTTCGCTGAATCGCTGGGAAAACAATTTCTTCAGCGGCAGTAATGTCACCAGCAATGACAATTTTTTGTGGGTTGAATAAGTTGATGGTAATTGCAATCGCTTTACCAAGTTGATTACCCACACGAACCAGACTTTGTTTCGCCAGTTCATCACCATTCATTGCGTGGTTACAAACATCTTCAATCGTGATGTGTTCAAGCTGAGTTAAACTAGATTCGTAACCTTGTGCAATCAGTTTTTTCACACGTTGAATGATTGCTGGATTTGCCGCTACGGTCTCTAAGCAACCAAAGTTACCGCATTGGCATTGCTCACCGAGTGGGTCAATTTGGATGTGGCCGATTTCACCTACGTTGCGGTTAAAGCCCAAGAAAACTTGACCATTTACGATGATACCCGCACCAGTACCGCGGTGAACACTGACCAGAATTGAGTCTTGGCAATCTTGGCTTGCACCAAAGTAGTGTTCAGCCAGAGCCATACCACGTACATCGTTACCAACGAAACACGCAGTATTGAACTTCTCACGGATGATTTCGCCAAGCGCTAAGTTATCGATATCTGTGTTTGGCATGTATTCAACAACACCTGTAGTTGGGTTTACCAAGCCAGGTAGGGTGATGCCGATAGCAATAAGTTGGTCGATTTTATCTTGGCAGCGATTTACGAAGTCTTTCAACAGATCAATCAAACCAGCGATCAAGTCAGCCTGATTGGTGTAGTGAAGTTCGTGTTGGTCTTCTGCCAACGCCGTGCCACCTAGATCGTACAAACTAAATTGCACGTAGTCTCGGCCTAATCGCACAGCGATAGAGTGGAAGGGTTTTACCTCAGTGGTCAACGATATCGCTCGGCGACCACCGGTAGATGCTTGTTGCGCGACCTCTTTAATTAAGCCGCGCTCTAAGAGTTGGCGGGTTATTTTGGTAACACTCGCAGGGGCGAGCTGACTAACATCCGCGACTTGAATACGGGAAATTGGACCTTGTTGGTCAATCAGCCTGTATACCGCAGCGCTGTTAAGCTGTTTTACTAAATCTACATTACCAATCTGTCCGCCATTCATGCTTAATTTTGCTCGTATTGTCCGTTAACAACCGTCGCTTTTATATTGAAGTCACGATCGAAAATAGTCAGGTTTGCCACCATTCCTTTTCGAACTCGGCCAAGACGTTCCTCAACACCGATTGCGGTTGCTGGGTACAGTGTAGCCATTCGTAGAGCTTCGTCTAAAGCGATGCCTGCGTGCTCAACTGTATTCTGAACTGCTTCTATCATAGTCAGAGCTGAGCCGCCTAATGTGCCATTTTCATCAACACATTTACCATCTCGGTAATATACTTTCTTACCAACAAAAATAAAGTGATCCATGTTAGCACCTGCTGGAGCTGTGGCATCCGTCACCAAAACAAGCTTTTCACCCTTGATTTTATGAGCAATTCGGATGTTTGCGTAGTCTACGTGAAAACCGTCAGCAATGATGCCGGCGTAAACTTCCGGAGTGTCATAAATCGCACCAACAACACCAGGTTCACGGCCAACCATTGGCGTCATTGCGTTGAATAGGTGAGTAGCAAAGGTGATACCTGCTTCAAAACCTTCACGCGCTTCTGCGTAAGTCGCATTTGTATGGCCGATTGATACGACGATATCTGCCGCTTTAAGACGTGCAATGTGCTCAGGATCATTTTGCTCTGGTGCTAGTGTTACTTTTGCTACGAGATCTGCATTCGCACAAATAAGGTCAATCATGCCGTCGTCAGAAGGGCGGATGAAGTCCACGCTGTGGATGCCTTTCTTCGCAACGTTAAGGTAAGGACCTTCAAGGTGAAGACCTAACGATTGGTTTTGGTATTTGTTGTGGTATTCACGAGCCGCAGCAATCGAAGCACGCATGTCTTCGTCTGAAGACGTGATAAGAGTTGGTAGGAAGCTAGTACAACCCGACTTTAGGTTGGCTTCGTGCATGATTTGCATGGTTTCAGGTGTGATTTCGTCGTTTAGCATCACACCGCCACAGCCGTTTAGCTGAAGGTCAATAAAACCAGGGCTTAGATTTGCACCGTCCAGATCTTTGATCTCAATACCTTCTGGTAATTGAGTTACTGGCACAACTGATTGAATCTGGTCATTGTCGATGATGACCGCATGATCGGTAAGAACATCACTACCGGTATAGATTTTACAGTTACTTAGCGCGTACATAGTCAGCTAGTCCTTATAGATGAGAATTCATTTTCTGTCCCGTTATCTAACTGGTGACTGCATGAGTCATGCTGGTACTTAGTTTGTATCACTGAATTAGATAACGAGTCACATACAGCAAGTCGCGTTTTATCGATGTCATTATCAGAGTAACTAACTGAAAAATAATAAATGAATTAGTTTTTATGATTGTTTTCCAGAGCGAAGTTACTGCGAATCATCTGTAGAGATACCAAAATAACACTGATTCTGTCTTGCATAAAGTGCGAGAATCTTATCTCTAAAACGCCATTTTTTCGTATAATAAAATAAGTTTTATGATCTCGCTAGCAAAAACCTTCCCAAAGGGCTGTTTCTGGTGATTATGATCACAAACAATAAGCTTTTAATTTGCGGAGCAAAATTAATATCATAAACTGGTAGCGACTAAATTGAACGACTGAAATAAGTCATTCGACAAAACATAAAATCCTATAGGGGGAACTTAAGGTGAATATTCTTGGATACGCGCAGAAGTTAGGTAAAGCTCTTATGCTTCCTATCGCAACGCTTCCAGTTGCAGCGCTTTTACTACGTTTGGGTCAACCTGACCTTTTAGACATTGCGTTTATGGCATCAGCTGGTAATGCAATCTTTAGTCAACTACCACTACTATTCGGTCTAGGTATCGCGATCGGTCTTTCTAAAGACGGTCAAGGTGCTGCTGGTCTAGCAGGTGCAGTTGCTTACTTCGTGCTAACTGCTACTGCAGCGACAATTGATGCAAGTGTTAACATGTCATTCTTCGGCGGTATCATTGCAGGTATCATCGCTGGTCACTCTTACAACGCTTTCCATGCTACTCGTCTTCCTGAGTGGTTGGCATTCTTCTCTGGCAAACGTCTAGTACCAATCATGGCGGGTCTATTCTCGCTTGTAGCTGGTGCTCTTGCTGGTGTTGTATGGCCAACAATTCAAGGCGGTCTTGACGCGCTAGCGCACGCAGTTTCTACTTCTGGTGCTATCGGTCAGTTCGTTTACGGCACGCTTAACCGCGCACTTATCCCTGTAGGTCTACACCACGTACTAAACTCGTACTTCTGGTTCGGTATGGGTACGTGTCAAGAAGTTCTAGTATCTGGCGCAACTGCTGCTGGTCAAGCACTTCCTGCTCTACAACAGCTTTGTGTTGACCCAGCTCTAGCTAAGACTCTTGTTGCTGGTCAAACTCACACATTCGAATTCGCTAACTCTGTAACTCCAGAAATCACAGCAACAGTTAAAGAAGTAACTGAAACGCTTAAATCTGGTGACCTACACCGCTTCTTCGGCGGCGATAAGAGCGCTGGTGTATTCATGAACGGCTTCTTCCCTGTAATGATGTTCGGTCTACCAGGTGCGGCACTGGCTATGTACCTAGCAGCACCAGTTGAGAAACGCAGCCAAGTTGGTGGCGCACTATTCTCAGTAGCGTTCTGTTCATTCCTAACAGGTATTACAGAGCCTCTAGAGTTCATGTTTGTGTTCCTTGCTCCTGCTCTATACGCAATGCACGCCGTGTTTACTGGTCTATCTCTAGTACTTGCAAACATGCTTGGCACGCTACATGGCTTTGGTTTCTCTGCGGGTCTAATCGACTTCGTACTGAACTACGGTCTAGCTACTAAGCCTCTAGTGCTTCTTGCTCTAGGTCTAAGCTTCGGTGCTCTATACTTCTTCACATTCAGCTTCGCAATCCGCGCATTCAACCTGAAATCGCCAGGTCGTGAAGATGACGATGAAGATGCATCTGCTGCTCCAGCTGGTGATGCACCAAAAGGTGACCTAGCTCGTCAATACCTGAAAGCACTAGGTGGTCACGACAACCTAACTTCAATTGACGCATGTATCACTCGTCTACGTCTTACTCTTAAAGACCGCTCAGTCGCTGACGAAGCTGTTCTTAAGAAACTTGGTGCGAAGGGTGTGGTTAAGCTAGGTGAAAACAACCTACAAGTTATCCTTGGTCCTCTTGCAGAAATCGTTGCTGGTGAAATGAAAGCAATCGGTGCAGGTGAAGACCTATCAGATGTAAAACTTCCTTAGTAACATCTTAAAGACTCTCTATAAAAGACCTCCTTCGGGAGGTCTTTTTTTGTTTCAAGCGTTTCAATATGCTTTGGTTTCCACCTAAGTAGAGAAATATTGCCTTTTTAACGACGGTTCTTGTTGTCTAATCGCTAAGAATTGTGGATCATTAGGAACAATGCACTCTGCAAATCCAACCTTGGTTGTGGAGTTCTGTTTTCTCTGACAATACTAATATTTTTGAGGTGCTATAGATGAGTGAAGCTGATGCTCGTCCATCAAACTTTATTCGCCAGATTATTGATAAAGATCTAGCGGATGGTAAACACACTAGCGTGCATACTCGATTCCCGCCGGAGCCGAATGGTTACCTGCATATCGGTCATGCTAAGTCTATCTGTTTGAACTTCGGTATTGCTCAGGACTACCAGGGTCAATGTAACTTGCGTTTTGACGATACAAACCCTGAAAAAGAAGACATCGAATACGTTGAGTCTATCAAGAAAGATGTAAACTGGTTGGGCTTCGAGTGGGATGGTGAAGTATGTTACTCATCAAACTACTTCGACAAGCTTTACGAATATGCAATTGAATTGATTAATAAAGGCTTAGCGTATGTTGATGAGCTAAGTCCTGAGCAGATTCGTGAATACCGCGGTACGCTAACGGCTCCGGGTAAACCAAGCCCATACCGTGATCGCCCAATCGAAGAAAACCTAGCGCTATTTGAAAAAATGCGTGCAGGTGAGTTCGAAGAAGGCAAAGCGTGTCTTCGCGCTAAGATCGACATGGGTTCTTCATTCATGGTAATGCGTGATCCAGTTATCTACCGTGTACGTTTTGCGACTCACCACCAGACTGGTGATAAGTGGTGCATTTACCCAATGTACGACTTCACACACTGTATCTCTGATGCATTAGAAGGCATTACGCACTCTATCTGTACTCTTGAGTTTATGGATAACCGCCGTCTGTACGACTGGGTTCTAGACAACATCACGATTGATTGCCGTCCACACCAGTACGAATTCAGTCGCCTAAACCTTGAATACACAGTGATGTCTAAGCGTAAGCTAAACCAACTAGTGACTGAGAAATTGGTTGATGGTTGGGATGATCCACGCATGCCAACCGTCTCTGGTCTGCGTCGCCGTGGTTTCACTTCTGCATCTATTCGAGAGTTCTGTAAGCGTATCGGTGTAACGAAACAAGAGAACATGATTGAGTTCGGTTCACTAGAATCTTGTATTCGTGATGATCTAAACGAAAACGCACCACGTGCGATGGCCGTTCTAGATCCAGTTAAGATCGTTATCGAGAACTTTGAAGAAGGTGCGGTAGAAACTCTGACGGTTGCTAACCATCCAAACAAACCTGAAATGGGCGAGCGTGAAGTGCCATTCACTCGTGAAGTTTGGATTGAGCGCGAAGATTTCCGTGAAGAAGCAAACAAGAAGTACAAGCGCCTTGTTCTAGGTAAAGAAGTACGTCTACGTGGCGCATACGTGATCAAGGCTGAACGCATCGAGAAAGACGCGGAAGGCAACATCACGACAATCTTCTGTACTTACGATGCTGAAACGCTAGGTAAGAACCCGGCAGATGGCCGTAAAGTGAAAGGCGTAATCCACTGGGTATCAGCAGACAAAGCATTGCCTGCAGAAATCCGCATGTACGATCGTTTGTTCACAGTACCAAATCCAGCGGCTGCGGATGACTTTGCTGCGACAATCAACCCAGAATCACTAGTGGTTCTAAACGGTTTTGTTGAGCCAAGCCTAGCAACGGCAGAAGCGGAAACAGGTTATCAGTTTGAGCGTATGGGTTACTTCTGTGCAGATTCAAAAGATTCTTCAGCAGATAACCTAGTATTCAACCGTACGGTTGGTCTACGTGATACTTGGGCGAAAATCGAGAACCAATAATCTCAATACCTCGCTAACAAAAATGCCAGCAAATTGCTGGCATTTTTTATGTCCTATGGTAGACGAGAGGGCTTTGATGTCGTGACCGTGCCCGCTTTTGAGTCGTACCATATGACAAAGCTTGAGTTCTCGGGAGTTCGTTCGTAACCTTTTTTTGTATACGTGTAATAGCAAACGGATTGGTGGGAGTCATTGTCTCTGATACGGCGCGTTATAAAATCAAACCTATCGTTCGCATTCCGATTATTCGATAGCGAGTATTCATCACCTAATAGAGCTTGCCATACGGCAATACATCCTGCGTTCCCTTGGCCAATATTGTATGGGTTACCAATATTCCCACTGGCGTTGCCTTTGTTTGTTCCTAAAGGGTAGCCAAATTCATTGACATCCAATTCTCCGCCACCATAGCCATCTATATTTTGCTGTGCTGCTGGTGTCCCCCCGTTAACTAACCACTGGCTTTGGGTGAACTTAACTGCCGTTTCAAATTGGTCTGCGATGGCTTCCATCTTGGCTTCGTAGGCGTCATCCTGAAGGTTTAGGAATCGCGGTGCGGCTACAACAGCCAGTATCCCAAGAATAACAATTGCAATAATCAGTTCGAGTAAGGTAAAGCCACAAGAATTCCTTTTCTTCATTGCTTGTCTCCATAAAAAAACGCCAGCCGAAGCTGACGTTTAGAGTCTTTATTAATAAAAAGCGTTACTTTTTATTTTGCAGGCTTGTGCGCGTCAGGATTCGTCTTACAAGAACCATCGCTACATTTACCGTATAGGTACAAGCTGTGGTTAGTAAGCGTAACATTGTACTTAGCTGCAATTTCTTTTTGACGTTCTTCAATCACGTCATCTGAAAACTCAATTACTTCACCACAGTCTAAACATACTAAGTGATCGTGGTGATGTTGAGTTGACAGTTCAAATACTGATTTACCGCCTTCGAAATGGTGGCGAGTAACAATACCAGCATCATCAAATTGGTTTAATACACGATAAACGGTTGCTAGACCAATCTCTTCACCTAGATCGATTAGCTTTTTGTACAAATCTTCAGCACTGATGTGCTGGCAGTCTGGCTGCTGAAGTACTTCTAGAATTTTTAGCCTTGGAAGGGTTACTTTTAAGCCCGCATCCTTCAGCGCCTGATTATTATCTGACATATACTTTCCCGTTGGATCATCTGCAGCGATTTAACAGAATTCAATATTCCTACCATTATAGGCGAAGCGTACTGAACATTAAACCACGAACTTCAAAGGGTTAATAGATTCTTTTTGTAAATTAGAAACAGGTCGATTATATTACAGATCAGACCAGTTACATTTTTATAACATTGCATCGCAAAGGCTATGGATAGGTATGAATAAGCGACTTGCCAAGATTTATAAACCAGGGATTGTTAAGTTTGCGCTTAATATTTGGCCGCCATTTTGGGGTTCAGGTATCAAAATCTTACATATTTCTGAAGACTTTCGAACGGTTAACGTTCGTTTGAAGCTCCGTTGGTGGAATAAAAACGCAAATCGTACCCAGTATGGCGGTAGTATCTTCTCGCTTACGGACCCAATTTATTCTCTGATGTTGATGGGCATTTTACGGGAAGAGTATTTTGTGTGGGATAAAGAGGCGAGTATCAACTTCATCAAACCGGGACAGAGTGATTTATTTGCCGAGTTTGAAGTAACAGAAGGAATGCTAGCTGACATTTACCAAATGACTCGTAACGGTGAAAAGTGCTTTCCAGAGTTTATTACCTATGTGAAAGACAAAGAAGGTAACGTTGTATCGGAAGTGCAACGGAAGTTGTATGTGAGGAAGAAACCTCAATATCGAGAAGAAGAGGTTGCAACGGAAGCTTCTTGATAGACAGATACAAAAAGACCTCCAAGGTGGAGGTCTTTTTCAATAGGTGCTGTATTAGCCTTCAAGCTCAGCTAGGCACATTTCTTCATAGATTTGCTTAACCCAGTTTTCGACACGTTCATCAGTCAATTCTGGTTGACGATCTTCGTCGATACATAGGCCAACAAACTGGCTATCGTCGCCTTCTACAAGTGCTTTAGACGCTTCAAACTCGTAACTTTCAGTTGAAGTGTGGCCAAGGATAGTACCGCCTTTTGCTTCAACGATGTCACGAACTGTACCCATCGCATCACAGAAGTACTCTGCGTAATCTTCTTGGTCACCACAACCAAAGATAGCGACTAGCTTTGTTGAGAAGTCTACTTGCTCAAGCTCAGGGAAGAAATCATCCCAATCACATTGCGCTTCACCGTAGTACCACGTAGGGATACCTAGAAGAAGAAGATCAAAGTTATCAATGTCTTCTTTGCTGCTTTTTGCGATGTCTTGAACGTGAACTAGTTGTTTACCTAGTTGCTTTTGAATCATCTTTGCAACGGCTTCAGTATTACCTGTGTCGCTACCGAAGAAGATACCTACACTTGCCATAGAGTCTATACCTTTACATTGTTTGTTACTGGCGATGGGGAGAAGAGCTTAACCAAGCCCTGTGCCTTCCCAACTGAGCTGAATCAGGCCTTTCGCGATGAAACCAGCGCAGCCAAGGAAAAGAACCAACCACACAATACGACGACCGAAAACAGGTACGTTACCTTGTTTTAGCACATCTTTTATTGCCATCCCGATGAAAAAGAAGATAGCAGCAAAAAGCAGATCGAGCCCAATCGACTCGAGCATGTCCATATAGTCGTATAGCATTGTCGTCCTTCATGCCAAAAATTCTTGGGCGCACTATACCACTGTTAAACAGTAAAGTTAATGCACAACAAGAAGGGTTATTTCAATAATCTGGCGTTGTTTTTCGAATTTGTTAACTCGAAATATATTTCCTGATCACACGCATTACTTCAGCAGGTTTCTCTGCATGTAACCAGTGTCCGGTATTGGCGATAATGTGTGCTTTTGCGTTGTTAAACTGACGCTTAACAGCAGGCTGATGCTCAGGCATTAGGTAGTCTGAATCACCACCTTTAACAAACAGAGTTGGAATATCTGTGGTAGCAATTTCTTGCCAGCCAATAATCTGATCATAATTGTTGAATAAGCTTGCGACATTAAAGCGCCAATCCATTTTATCGCCGTTTTTGTATAACGATTTCGATAAGAATTGTCTTACACCATCCATTTCAATATGTTGAGCAAGAATGTCCATGGTTTGTTGGCGGTTAGTTGGTTGTTCTTTTACTACGGCTTGCAGACCATTAAAGACGTTGTCATGGCGATTAGTCTGGTAAGCCACTGGCGCCATATCTAAGACAATAAGTTGTTTTACGAATTCAGGAGCTATATCTGCCAGTTTCATCGCAACTTTTCCACCCATAGAGTGGCCGATGACAAGTGCTGGTTCGATGCTTAAATGGCGAAGCAAATCAGCAACATCTTGTGCCATCACTTCGTAATTGTGTGTGTCTGAATGGAAAGAGATGCCATGATTTCGTAGATCAATACAGATCACACAGTGATCTTGAACGAGGTCGCGAGCCAGTAAACCTAGATTACTGAAACTGCCAAACAATCCATGAATCAAAACAACCGTTTGGCCTTGCCCTTCCTGCTTATAGTTGAGTAATGCTGACATTTTATCTTATTCGTGATGGGTTTAACGTGGAGTATCCGCGAGGATCTCGTTATAATCCCCCAGAGTTTAAACATTGAGAATGTGAAAAGCGAATGAAAACAATTGAGGTTGATGAGGATCTATACCGTTACATTGCGGGTCAAACCAAGCATATCGGTGAAAGTGCCTCGGATATTTTACGACGCCTTTTGAACCTTGATGGTCAGTTGCAGGAAGCCGTCGTGGCACCTGTAATCGAGCAGCCACAAGGGATTGTAGTAAGTAAAGATGCTGGTAAAACAGAATCAGTGGATACCGTAAAAGAGATGCGTTCTCTACTGATTTCTGATGAGTTTGCTGGCCTTAAGAAAGCGATTGATCGCTTCATGTTGGTTCTATCAACCTTACACACGTTAAATCCAGAGAGCTTCTCTCAAGCAACGAAAGTAAAAGGGCGCAAGCGCGTTTACTTTGCTGATAATGAAGATACTCTGCTAGCAAACGGCAATACCACCAAGCCTAAAGCAATTCCTGGTACGCCATTTTGGGTAATCACTAATAACAACACCAGTCGCAAGCGACAGATGGTTGAGCAGGTGATGACTCATATGGAATTCCAGCCTGACTTGATAGAGAAAGTAACAGGTTCAATCTAAGAAACCTGATAGAAGCCTCATAATGTGTAGCGTATAGCGGATATTATGAGGCTTTTTTGATTTTATTTGTATTTAAAGAAAGGATGTCAAACATGGCTATGCACCCTCGTGCTGGGCAAAAAGCGCAGCAGGAAGATCTTCACAATATCCCAGCACTCGTTGCTAACTACTTCTTACTTCAACCAGACGCAGCAAACGCAGAACACAAAGTTCAATTTGGTACTTCTGGCCACCGCGGTACTGCAGACAAGTACACTTTTAACGAAAACCACATTTTAGCGATCGCTCAAGCGGTAGCAGAAGTTCGTGCTGAGCAAGGTACAACAGGCCCATTGTTTGTGGGCAAAGACACGCACGCGCTATCTGAACCAGCGTTTTCAAGTGTGATTGAAGTATTGATTGCAAACGGTGTGACAGTGATTGTCCAGCAAGACAACGGCTACACGCCAACGCCTGGTATTTCACACGCGATTCTGACTTATAACATCAAGCATGATGACAAAGCAGATGGCATCGTGATTACCCCATCTCATAACCCACCACAAGACGGTGGTATTAAATACAACCCGACTCACGGTGGTCCAGCTGAAGCAGAGCTAACTCAGGCGATCGAAGATCGTGCGAACGCTCTGATTGCAGAAGATTTACAAGGTGTTAAACGCCTACCACTGGCAGAAGCGAAAGCATCGGATCTGTTTGTTGAGATGGACTTGGTGAAACCATACATCGATGATCTAGTGAACGTTATCGATATGGAAGCAATCCAAAAAGCAAACCTGAAGATTGGTGTAGATCCATTGGGTGGCAGCGGCATCGATTACTGGCGTCAAATTGGTCAGGCATATAACCTAGACCTAACGCTAGTAAGTGAAGCGATTGATCCTTCTTTCCAATTCATGTCATTAGATAAAGACGGCGTTGTACGTATGGACTGTTCTTCTCCTTACGCAATGGCGGGTCTATTGGCACTGAAAGACGAATACGATCTAGCATTCGGTAACGACCCTGACTATGACCGTCACGGTATCGTTACGCCAAAAGGTTTGATGAACCCGAATCACTTCTTAGCGGTTTGTATCGATTACCTATACCGTCACCGTGACGCGTGGGGTAAAGATGTCGCTGTGGGTAAAACGCTAGTATCAAGTGCTCTGATTGACCGTGTTGTTGCGGATCTAGGTCGTGAGCTATGTGAAGTACCTGTTGGCTTCAAATGGTTTGTGGATGGCCTGTACACTGGTAAGTTCGGTTTCGGCGGTGAAGAAAGCGCTGGTGCATCTTTCCTTCGTAAAGATGGTACGCCTTGGTCAACAGACAAAGACGGCATCTTGCTATGTCTTCTAGCGGCAGAGATCACTGCGGTAACGGGTAAGAACCCTCAAGATTACTATGAAGAGCTTGCAGCGAAGCACGGTGAATCTAAGTACAACCGTATTCAAGCTGTAGCAAACGGCCCACAAAAAGACGTACTGAAGAAGTTGTCGCCAGAAATGGTAGCGGCTGAAACTCTAGCAGGTGATACAATTACTGCTCGCTTAACGCACGCTCCAGGTAATGGCGCTGCAATTGGAGGTCTTAAAGTAACGACAGCCAATGGCTGGTTCGCTGCTCGTCCATCAGGCACTGAAGACATCTACAAGATTTACTGTGAAAGCTTTAAAGGTGAAGAGCACCTAAAACAAATCGAAGCAGAAGCACAGGAAATCGTTAATCAAGTATTTGCAGCCGCTGGTTTGTAATTCAAACGATTAAGGTTCGAAAGGGTCGACATTGCGTCGGCCCTTTTTGTTTGTGAAGAGGGAACGCTGCGCTTCGAGAGTCGGGAACGCTTCGCTCTAGGAATCGAGAGGTGCTCGTTGAGAGTATAGCGGAAAGGTATTTTGATTAAGAAGGTGTTGACGGAACTTGTTCCTAGAAAAGCAAAATAAAATCGTTTCCCGTTTTAGTTCGGCCACGTATCAGGTACAACAAACCAAAATTGACCACTCTTTGTTTGAGCGTGAATAAACCTATCTGATGGTTTATCGATGGGTTCCAAGAACTCCTCATTGCCAATTGCCCATAGTGGTTTGGAAAGAGCATATAAAGGTTCTTTAATCCCTTCCCATTGGCTTTGATAACACCAATTGCCGGATATTTGGCTTTGGTTTAGCTCGTAACCTAAACAGGTTGTAGGGGTTGGCTCGTCTGAAAAAGGATTTACATAGAGGCGACCTTGCATCAGCAAGTGTTCGCTCGGTACAACGTCTAACGGTAACTGCTGGTGGAACTCTTCTCTCTGGCTCATTTTTAGTTGGTGGGTAAGCATGCGATCGAGTTTCTTATGCAGTTGGTCATGTGCATTCGGGCCATACCAAATGCCTTCATTCAGTAAGTAAAATTTGATGGCCACTTCCCAATGCTCGTATTGTTTGGTTTCCTGATTCTCGAGGATCAAATCGATGGCGCCAATTGTGCGGCCAGCCGTGTCGTTGAGTTGAATCTCTTCAGCAACCAGTTCATATCGAGGCGAGCAAGTCAGTAGCTTGGTGCAAAGGTGTTGGTAAAGGAAGCCAAGTCGTGGATTGCCATCGTAATCTTCATTGTCCGATAGAGGTGGTGTCAGAATGTCTTCGACGGTGACAAAGGGCGTTTGAAGTTTAAAAAGTGGTGGGGTGCTAGCAATCCATTGATAGAAACGTTGTAGAGAATTCATCCATTATCCTTGTTGTTGCAGGCAGAGCCTTTCTATTGTATCGAAATTTATTCTGGTTGGGGATGCCACAACTAGCATCCTGATCGCGGTTCGATATACACTTTGTTTAAGCCACAAGTATTGGAAGTAACAATGAATAATTTACAGCTGGAAAAGATCCTTAACGAGAAATTATCGCCGCAACTTATTAAAGACTACGCACCGAATGGAATGCAAGTTGAAGGCAAATCAGAAATCAAACGCATCGTGACAGGCGTAACGGCCTCACAAGCATTGATCGATAAAGCCATCGAGTTAGAGGCTGATGCACTGCTTGTTCACCACGGATACTTTTGGAAAGGTGAACCAGAGCCAATTCGTGGTATGAAAGGAAAGCGTATCCGCAGTTTGATCAAAAATGACATCAACCTTTACGGCTACCATTTACCGTTAGATATTCATCCTGAGTTGGGTAACAACGCAGAGTTGGCACGCTTGCTAGACATTGAAGTGGAAGGTGGCTTAGAAGGGCACCCTCAATCTGTCGCTCTGTTTGGCCGCTTAAAACAAGCAATGACTGGCACTGATTTCACGAACAAAATCAATCACGTATTAAACCGTGAACCTTTGCATATCGCGCCTGACAATGCAGAAAAAATGATTGAGACTGTTGGTTGGTGTACCGGCGGTGGTCAAGACTTCATTGAGCTTGCGGCTCAGCATGGATTAGATGCATTTATTTCGGGCGAGATCTCAGAGCGTACGACTTACACGGCTCGTGAATTGGATATCCATTACTTCTCTGCAGGTCATCACGCAACCGAACGTTACGGCATTAAAGCGTTGGGTGAATGGTTAGCGCAGGAGCACGGTTTAGACGTTACGTTTATTGATATTGATAACCCAGTATAGAAGGGGCGGGCTTTGTCCTTTGAGATGCGAAAGTGTTACGCAATTATCTCTCGCATCTTGAGGCGAAGTGTTCCATAGAGCGAAGCTCGTTCTCATCTTTTCCAAATAGAAAGGGTTGACGCTTTCACGTCAACCCCAACACTTATCCGATTCTCGATTCTCGATTCTCGATTCTCGATTCTCGATTCTCGATTCTAACGCCTACTCACGCTCGTGCAGTGGAGAGAACTCGCGTTGAGTTTCACCAGTGTATAGCTGACGAGGACGACCGATTCGGTTTAGTGGATCGCTGTGCATTTCGTTCCAGTGAGCAATCCAACCGATAGTACGAGAAATCGCGAAGATAACCGTAAACATCGATACAGGAATACCGATTGCTTTTAGGATGATGCCTGAGTAGAAGTCTACGTTCGGGTATAGCTTCTTAGACACGAAGTATTCGTCAGAAAGAGCAATACGTTCAAGTTCCATTGCAACGTCTAGCAGTGGATCCTTGATGTTTAGCTCTTTTAGTACTTCGTGACATGTTTCACGCATTACCGTTGCACGTGGATCGTAGTTTTTGTAAACGCGGTGACCGAAGCCCATTAGACGGAATGGATCATCTTTGTCTTTTGCACGCTCTACGTATTCAGGGATGTTATCTACGCTTCCGATCTCTTCAAGCATCTTCAGACATGCTTCGTTTGCACCACCGTGCGCAGGACCCCATAGAGAAGCAATACCTGCGGCAATACATGCGAACGGGTTCGCACCAGAAGAACCGGACAAACGAACCGTTGATGTCGATGCGTTTTGTTCGTGATCTGCGTGAAGTGTGAAGATCTTATCCATCGCACGAGCAACAACAGGGTTTACTTCGTATTCTTCACATGGGTTTGCGTACATCATGTGTAGGAAGTTTTCTGCGTAGCTTAAGTCGTTACGAGGATAGATAAATGGCTGACCGATAGAGTACTTGTAACACATCGCCGCCAATGTTGGCATTTTAGACAGCAGACGGTACGCCGCGATCTCACGGTGCTCGTCGTTGTTGATATCGAGTGAATCGTGGTAGAAGGCCGCTAGTGCACCAACCACACCACACATTACTGCCATTGGGTGTGCATCACGTCGGAAGCCATGGAAGAAGCTTGCGATTTGTTCATGCACCATCGTATGGCGAGTAACCGTTGTTTTGAATTGCTCGTATTGCTCACGGGTAGGGGCTTCACCATAAAGCAGGATGTAACATACTTCCAAGTAATCTGCGTTATTGGCTAATTGATCAATCGGGTAGCCGCGGTGCAAAAGAATACCTTTGCCGCCGTCGATGTACGTGATTGATGATTCACAAGATGCAGTGGCAAGAAAACCTGGGTCAAAAGTAAAGTAACCATTGGCTCCCAGTTTACGAACATCAATCACAGGTGTACCTAGCGTACCGTCCATAATTGGCAGTTCGATCGGCGCATGACCTTCAACGTGAAGGGTAGCTTTCTTATCCGCCATAACAATCTCCTTTGTTTATTATTTAATCCGTCCAGGATGTTTATGTGCCATTTTTGTACTGTTGTTAAAGCTTAAAGTCAATTTTTCTCCATTTTTGTGTGCACTTGTTATGATTTTTCTCATGAAAATCGTTAAAAATCTGTTCTATGTAGCATAATTTGTTACATCAATTGTATTAGAATGTTGCTGGCCGTATATTGGCACAGAAAATTTTAGTTAAATCCTTATAAATTCGGGGCTGGAAACAAAAGTGAGGTTTGTTTACTGACTCCGTTTGTTAACAAAGTGTTTACAATTATCTCCGAGCATATTGCGAGTATTTGTTAATCAAATGTTAACCTTTGTACGTTTGGAAGCTGAAATTGGTTATAACAATAAATGCTCAATGGAGCTGAGTGAGCAAGCCCGTGAAAGAAAGAAAGTCAAGACCTGTTAATTTAGATTTACAGACCATCCGCTTTCCCATCACAGCAATCGCGTCCATCCTACATCGTGTGTCGGGTGTGATTACGTTTGTTGCGGTGGGCATATTGCTTTGGTTACTGTCCATTTCTCTGTCATCCCCGATGGGTTTTATGGAAGCCGCTGATATCGTCGATAGCTTCTTCGTGAAATTCATTCTGTGGGGAATTCTAACTGCACTTGCCTACCACATCGCTGGTGGTGTCCGTCACCTGTTGATGGACCTAGGCCATTTCGAAGAACTCGATTCAGGCGCGATGAGCGCTAAAGTCGCATTTGGTGCTACTGCAGTATTATCACTATTGGCGGGGATCTTGGTATGGTAAAACACGTCTCTTCATTTGGTCGTAATGGTGTCCACGATTTCTTATTGATTCGTGCATCAGCAATCATTATGACGCTATACACGATTTATCTGATTAGCTTCTGCGCTTTCTCAGATATCTCTTACGCATCTTGGACCCAATTCTTTGGTGGTACGTTCACCAAAGTTTTCACCATGTTGGCCTTAGTCTCAATTCTAATTCACGCGTGGGTTGGTTTGTGGCAGGTGTTAACGGATTACATTAAGCCCGCGATACTTCGTGGTGCATTGCAACTTGGTGTTATTGCCGTTTTATTCGGCTATGTTTTCTCTGGTCTATTTATTCTGTGGGGTGCGTAAGTGTCTATTCCAGTTCGTGAGTTTGATGCCGTAGTAATCGGCGCTGGTGGTGCGGGTATGCGCGCTGCACTACAAATTTCGGAGCAAGGCCTGTCATGTGCGTTGCTATCTAAAGTTTTCCCAACACGTTCACACACTGTTTCTGCTCAAGGTGGTATTACGGTTGCGCTAGGTAATGCGCACGAAGATCATTGGGAACAGCACATGTACGATACGGTTAAAGGTTCTGACTATATCGGTGACCAAGACGCAATCGAATACATGTGTAAGAACGGCCCTGAATCTGTTATCGAGCTAGAGAAAATGGGTCTTCCTTTCTCTCGTTTTGATAACGGCACTATTTATCAACGCCCGTTTGGTGGCCAGTCAAAGAACTTTGGTGGCGAGCAAGCTGCGCGTACAGCGGCAGCGGCTGACCGTACTGGTCACGCACTCCTGCACACGCTATACCAACAAAACATCAAGCACAAAACAACGGTATTCTCTGAGTGGTATGCTCTTGATATCGTTAAAAATGAAGATGGTGTTGTTCTAGGCTGTACGGCGCTATGCATGGAAACGGGTGAAGTGTGCTACTTCAAATCGAAAGCAACCATCTTAGCAACGGGTGGTGCAGGTCGTATTTACGCATCAACGACTAACGCGCACATCAATACTGGTGATGGTGTTGGTATGGCACTTCGTGCTGGTGTCCCAATGCAAGACATGGAAATGTGGCAGTTCCACCCAACGGGTATCGCTGGCGCAGGTGTTCTTGTTACTGAAGGTTGTCGTGGTGAGGGGGGTTACCTTCTAAACAAGGACGGCGAACGCTTCATGGAGCGTTACGCACCAAACGCGAAAGACCTTGCTGGTCGTGACGTGGTTGCACGTTCAATGATGATTGAAATCCGTGAAGGTCGTGGCTGTGATGGCCCTTGGGGTCCACATATTAAATTGAAACTTGATCACCTAGGTAAAGATACATTGGAGTCTCGTTTACCGGGCGTTTGTGAGTTGTCTCGTACATTTGCGCACGTTGATCCGGTCAAAGAGCCAATCCCAGTAATTCCTACGTGTCACTATATGATGGGTGGTATTCCTACTCAGGTATCAGGCCAAGCGATTAAGCAAGATGAAAGCGGCGCGGATATTGAAGTTCAAGGCCTATTCGCTTGTGGTGAAATTGCATCAGTATCAGTACACGGTGCCAACCGTCTTGGTGGTAACTCACTACTAGACTTGGTGGTATTTGGTCGTGCAACAGGTCTGCACCTAGGTGAAACACTGCTTAAACAAGCTGATGCGAAACCTGCAACTGAAGCAGACATTGAACGTTCACTAGAGCGTTACAACCGTTGGGAAAATAGCACTGACGGTGAAGATCCAGCGCAAATTCGTAAAGACCTACAACAATGTATGCAAAACAACTTCTCGGTATTCCGTGAAGGTGATGCAATGGCTAAAGGTCTTGAAGAGCTTAAAGTTATCCGTGAGCGTCTGAAGAACGCACACCTTGCTGACAAATCGACAGAGTTCAACACTCAACGTATTGAGTGTCTAGAACTAGAGAACTTGATGGAAACAGCATACGCAACAGCTGTAGCAGCAAACTACCGCACAGAAAGCCGTGGTGCACATGCTCGCTTTGACTTTCCAGACCGTGATGATGAGCAGTGGCTATGCCACTCAATCTACAACCCGGAAACGGAAGCAATGGCTAAACGTGGTGTAAACATGGAGCCAATCCATCGTGAAGCATTTCCGCCAAAAGCACGTACGTACTAAGGAAAGGAGGGTAATATTATGAAACTGAATTTCTCTTTGTACCGCTACAACCCGGATGTCGACCAAAAGCCGTACATGAAAGACTACACGCTTGAGGTCGAAGAAGGATCAGACATGATGCTTCTGGATGCCTTGATCCTTTTGAAGGAGCAAGACCCTAGCATTGCATTCCGTCGTTCATGTCGTGAAGGTGTGTGTGGTTCTGATGGCCTTAACATGAATGGTAAAAACGGATTAGCGTGTATTACACCTTTATCTGCTTTGAAAGGCGATAAGCTCGTCATTCGACCATTACCTGGTCTGCCTGTTGTACGTGATCTTATCGTTGACATGACTCAGTTCTACGATAACTATGCGAAAGTTAAGCCTTTCTTGATTGACGATGGTGCTCTTCCACCGTCTCGTGAAAACTTACAATCGCCTGATGAGCGTGCGCATCTAGATGGTTTGTACGAATGTATTATGTGTGCATGTTGTACGACATCTTGTCCGTCTTTCTGGTGGAACCCTGATAAATTTATCGGCCCTGCTGGTCTTTTAGCGGCCTATCGTTGGTTAATTGATAGCCGAGATACAGCGACTGATGAACGTTTGTCCGATCTTGATGATGCATTTAGCGTTTTTCGTTGCCATGGCATCATGAATTGTGTAAGTGTTTGTCCTAAGGGGCTAAATCCAACGAAAGCCATCGGTCATATCAAGTCGATGTTGGTCAATCGTTCGATTTAATTAACAACAAAAAATTGCCGACCTAAATGGGTCGGCTCTTAATAGCTCGGCGCAGACCGCAGCAAACGTGAAAACTACTGGTTAAGGGAAAATATGCACAACGGCGTGATGAAGGCATGGCTCGAGTCTTCACACTTGGCTGGCGCCAATGCAACGTATGTAGAAGACCTCTACGAACTGTATCTAAGTGACCCCGATCTGGTAAGTGAGGAGTGGAAACGTGTATTCGATGAGTTGCCAAAGAACTCAGAAGAAGTGGCTGATCAGCCACACTCGCGTGTCCGCGACTACTTCCGACGACTCGCTCAAGAAACAAAGCATTACAGTGTCCAAGTTAGTGATCCAGATGTCGACGCTAAGCAAGTAAAAGTTCTCCAGCTTATCAACGCATACCGTTTCCGCGGTCATGAAGCTGCAGAGCTCGATCCTCTAGGTCTATGGCAACGTCCACCTGTGGCGGAGCTAGACCCTGCATTCCACAATCTCACCGAAGATGACTTCGCAGAAACTTTTAACGTAGGTTCTTTCGCCGTCGGCCAAGAAACCATGCAGTTAAAAGATATCTACTCAGCACTTAAGAAAACCTACTGTGGTTCGATTGGTGCAGAATACATGCACATGACAGACACAGAACAAAAACGTTGGATTCAACAGCGTTTAGAGTCTGTCGTTGGTCAGCCATCTTTCGATAAAGACGAAAAGCGTACATTTCTTGAGGAGCTAACGGCTGCTGAAGGTCTAGAGCGTTACTTGGGCGCAAAATTCCCAGGGGCGAAACGCTTCTCGCTAGAAGGTGGCGATGCACTGATTCCGATGACGAAAGAACTGATTCGACATGCTGGTACAAGCGGTATGCGTGAAGTTGTGATCGGTATGGCTCACCGCGGACGTTTAAACATGTTGGTTAACGTTCTAGGTAAGAAGCCACAAGATTTGTTCGATGAGTTTGCGGGCAAGCACGATGATACATGGGGTACTGGCGATGTTAAGTACCACCAAGGTTTCTCTGCTGACTTTGCGACGCCAGGTGGTGATGTTCACCTTGCGTTAGCCTTTAACCCATCTCACCTTGAGATTGTAAATCCAGTAGTTATTGGCTCTGTACGAGCTCGTCAAGATCGCTTAGGTGATTTTGAGGGCAGTCGCGTACTTCCTATTACTATTCATGGCGACTCTGCGATCGCAGGACAGGGTGTGGTTGCCGAGACGTTCAACATGTCTCTTGCTCGTGGCTTCTGTGTTGGTGGTACGGTGCGTATTGTTGTAAACAACCAAGTTGGTTTTACAACATCAAACCCTCGCGATACACGCTCTACCATGTACTGTACAGATATCGCTAAGATGGTACAGGCTCCGATTTTCCACGTTAATGCTGATGATCCAGAAGCGGTAGCATTCGTTACCCGTATTGCACTGGATTACCGTAATGAGTTCAAACGTGATGTTGTCATTGACTTGGTTTGTTACCGTCGTCATGGTCACAACGAAGCCGATGAGCCAAACGCAACTCAGCCATTGATGTACCAAAAAATCAAGAAGCACCCAACGCCTCGTAAGCTTTATGCAGATGTACTGATCGATAAAAACGAATCAGACATTGAAGTCGCGACGCAATTGGTCAATGAATACCGCGACGCGCTAGATAAAGGCGAAGTTGTGGTGAAAGAATGGCGTCCAATGGCGTTGCATTCGGTTGACTGGTCTCCATACCTTGGTCACGACTGGGATGTGGATTGGGACAACAAATTTGATGAGACTCGCCTTAAAGAGCTTGGTCAGCGCCTAATTCAATACCCTGATAGTCATAAACTGCAAAGCCGCGTAAACAAGCTTTATAACGATCGTTCTGCAATGATCAGTGGTGAAAAAGCAATTGACTGGGGCATGGCTGAGACTCTGGCATACGCTACGATCGTTGATGACGGCAAGCGTATTCGTATCTCGGGTCAGGATTCTGGCCGTGGTACGTTCTTCCACCGTCACTCTGTTTTGCATAACCAAAATGATGCAAGTACATACATTCCGCTGGCGAATATTCATGACAAACAAGGTCCATTCCAAGTGTTTGACTCTGTGTTGTCAGAAGAAGCGGTATTGGCGTTTGAGTACGGTTATGCAACAGCAGAACCAAGTGGTTTGACTATTTGGGAAGCTCAATTCGGTGACTTTGCAAACGGCGCACAAGTCGTGATTGACCAGTTCATCTCATCAGGTGAACAAAAATGGGCACGCTTATGTGGTCTAACGATGTTGCTACCTCACGGTTATGAAGGTCAAGGTCCTGAGCACTCATCTGCGCGTCTTGAGCGTTACCTACAATTATGTGCTGAACAGAATATGCAGGTTGTAGTGCCATCTACGCCAGCACAGGTTTATCACATGATTCGTCGCCAAGTGGTGCGCCCTATGCGTCGCCCACTGATTGTTATGTCACCTAAGTCGCTACTGCGTCATCCACTTTGTACTTCAACGTTGGAAGAATTGTCTGATGGCACATTCCAACCAGCGATTCCTGAGATTGATAATCTGGAACCGAGCAAAGTGAAACGTGTTGTGTTCTGTTCAGGTAAGGTTTACTTCGACCTTCTAGAACAACGTCGCAACAACGAACAAGATGATGTTGCTATTGTACGTGTTGAGCAACTGTACCCATTCCCTCTGGATGAAGTACAAGCTGCCATCGAACAATACACGAATGTTGAAGATTTTGTTTGGTGTCAGGAAGAGCCTCAAAACCAAGGTGCTTGGTACTGCAGTCAACACAACTTCCGTGCTGCAATTCCAGCAGGTGCAGATCTTAAATACGCAGGTCGCCCAGCTTCTGCTTCGCCAGCAGTAGGCTACATGTCGGTGCACTTGAAACAACAAAAAGCGTTGGTTGAAGACGCTCTGAACGTGAACTCAAAAACTTCGAATTAAGAACTAGAAGTTAAAGGAAGAAACAGATATGACAATTGAAATTCTGGTTCCAGATTTACCTGAATCAGTTGCTGACGCAACCGTAGCGACATGGCACAAACAACCAGGCGACGCGGTAGAGCGTGATGAAGTTCTGGTTGATATCGAAACCGATAAAGTTGTGCTTGAAGTTCCAGCTCCGGAAGCTGGCGTTTTAGAAGCCATTATTGAAGTAGAAGGTGCGACGGTACTTTCTAAACAACTGCTTGCAAAGCTTAAGCCAGGCGCGGTAGCGGGTGAGCCGACAACAGACTCAACAGAAGACAAAGAAGCGTCTCCTGATAAGCGTCACAAAGCAACGCTGACAGAAGAGAGCAACGATGCGCTAAGCCCAGCGGTTCGTCGTCTTCTTGCTGAGCACGGCCTTGAAGCTAGCCAAGTAAAAGGCTCTGGTGTTGGCGGTCGTATTACTCGAGAAGACATTGAAGCGCACCTTGCAAATGCAAAAGCGGCACCAAAAGCGGAAGCTCCAGCAGCCGTTGAAGCGCCTGCAGCGGCTCGCAGCCAAAAACGTGTTCCAATGACGCGTCTGCGTAAGACAGTGGCAAACCGTCTTCTAGAAGCGAAGAACAACACGGCAATGCTAACCACGTTTAACGAAGTGAACATGAAGCCAATCATGGACCTTCGTAAGCAATACAAAGACCAGTTCGAAGAACGCCACGGTACTCGTCTTGGTTTCATGTCTTTCTACGTGAAAGCAGTAACAGAAGCACTAAAACGTTACCCAGAAGTGAACGCATCTATCGATGGTGATGATATCGTTTACCACAACTACTTCGACATCAGCATGGCAGTATCTACGCCACGTGGTCTAGTGACGCCAGTACTAAAAGACTGTGACACACTAGGTTTTGCTGACATCGAAAAAGGCATCAAAGAGTTAGCAATCAAAGGTCGTGACGGCAAGCTAACCGTTGATGAACTGATGGGCGGTAACTTCACTATCACTAATGGCGGTGTATTTGGTTCATTGATGTCTACGCCAATCATTAACCCACCACAATCAGCAATCTTGGGTATGCACAAAATCCAAGAGCGTCCAATGGCGGTTGATGGCAAAGTAGAAATCTTGCCGATGATGTACCTAGCACTATCTTACGACCACCGTTTGATTGATGGCCGTGAGTCAGTGGGCTTCCTGGTAACCATTAAAGAGCTACTAGAAGATCCAGCGCGTCTGTTATTAGACGTTTAATATCGCTAAAACGTCGAGTTATCCTTGATGGCTCGACGTCTACAGCATCCAAGGCTAGACTGGCTCAGCGTCTGGCCTTCATTTGAACTGCCCCCGATATAAAATTATAAGCAGTTGATTTGAGAAGACCCTACAGACGTACCGCATGAAGCGGCGTTATGGAAATAATAAATCCCCTAAGGGATAAACAAACGGAATATCAAAATGAATTTGCACGAATACCAAGCCAAACAGCTGTTTGCAGAATTCGGTTTGCCTGTACCAGAAGGCTACGCATGTGATACGCCACAAGAAGCTTTCGAAGCGGCGGGTCGCATCACTACTGAAAAGAAAGTCGTTAAATGTCAGGTTCACGCTGGTGGTCGCGGTAAAGCGGGCGGCGTAGAACTACACGATACAAAAGACGGCGTAAAAGAATTCGCACAAAAATGGCTAGGTAAGAACTTGGTTACTTACCAAACAGACGCAAATGGTCAGCCTGTTACTAAAATCCTTGTAGAAGAAGCATCTAACATTGCGAACGAACTTTACCTTGGTGCGGTTGTAGACCGCGCAACTCGTAAGATCGTTTTCATGGCTTCGACTGAAGGTGGTGTAGAAATCGAAAAAGTTGCGGAAGAAACGCCGGAGCTAATCCATAAAGCGGCAATCGATCCACTTGTAGGCCCTCAAGCTTACCAAGGTCGCGAGCTAGCATTCAAACTTGGCCTTGAAGGCGATCAAATCAAACAATTCGTTAAGATCTTTATGGGTCTTGGCGCGATGTTCTCTCAGTACGACCTAGCGCTACTAGAAATCAACCCGCTTGTCATTACAGGTGAAGGTAACCTTCTTTGCCTTGACGGCAAAATCAACATTGACTCAAACGCAATGTACCGTCAGCCAAAGCTTCGTGAAATGCACGATCCTTCACAAGAAGACGAGCGTGAAGCACACGCAGCTCAGTGGGAACTGAACTACGTAGCTCTTGATGGCAACGTTGGCTGTATGGTTAACGGTGCAGGCCTTGCAATGGGTACGATGGATATCGTAAACCTACACGGCGGCAAGCCAGCAAACTTCCTTGATGTAGGTGGCGGCGCGACAAAAGAGCGTGTAGCTGAAGCATTCAAGATCATCCTTTCTGATGACAATGTTAGTGCAGTACTAGTAAACATCTTCGGTGGTATCGTTCGTTGTGACATGATCGCTGAAGGTATTATCGGTGCGGTTAAAGAAGTAGGCGTAACAGTTCCTGTAGTTGTTCGTCTAGAAGGTACAAACGCAGACCTAGGTCGCGAAGTACTTGCGAATTCTGACGTTGATATCATTGCAGCTGAATCTCTAACAGATGCTGCTCAGAAAGTTGTTGCTGCTGCGGAGGCTAAATAATGTCTGTATTAATTAACAAAGACACTAAAGTAATCTGTCAGGGTTTCACTGGCGGTCAAGGTACATTCCACTCAGAGCAAGCTATCGCATACGGTACGCAAATGGTTGGTGGTGTATCTCCTGGTAAAGGTGGTCAAACTCACCTTGGTCTTCCAGTATTCAACACAGTACGTGAAGCTGTAGAAGTAACTGGCGCGACAGCAACCGTTATCTACGTGCCAGCACCTTTCTGTAAAGATGCAATCCTAGAAGCGATTGACGCAGGTATCGAGCTGATCGTAACGATCACTGAAGGTATCCCAACAACAGATATGATCGACGTTAAAGTGAAGCTAGAAGAAACTGGCGTTCGCATGATCGGTCCTAACTGTCCAGGTCTTATCACTCCAGACGAGTGTAAGATTGGTATCATGCCTGGTCACATCCACAAGAAAGGTAAAGTAGGTATCGTATCTCGCAGCGGTACTCTTACTTACGAAGCAGTTAAACAAACAACAGATGAAGGCTTCGGTCAGTCTACATGTGTTGGTATCGGTGGTGACCCAATCCCAGGTTCAAACTTTATTGATATCCTAAAACTGTTCCAAGAAGACCCGGAAACTGAAGCAATCGTAATGATTGGTGAAATCGGTGGTACTGCGGAAGAAGAAGCTGCGGCGTTCATCAAAGAGAACGTAACTAAGCCAGTGGTTTCTTATATTGCAGGTGTTACTGCTCCTCCTGGTAAACGTATGGGGCACGCAGGTGCGATCATCTCTGGTGGTAAAGGTACTGCCGAAGACAAATTCGCAGCTCTAGAAGCGGCAGGTGTAAAGACTGTTAAATCTCTAGCAGAGATTGGCAAAGGTCTACGTGAAGTGACTGGTTGGTAAGAAGCCAAACCAATACAAAAGCATTAAAAAGCCTGCGATTTCGCCTGTCTCTTGATCACAAGTCTAGTGATCAAGAGACATTGCTAGTTCGTAGCCTTCAAGGATGGTTTGTAGTTTAAACCATCCTTCCCAAAGCACCTTTATTGA